>JBLIIE010000042.1:0-33452 GCA_047634635.1 Granulosicoccus sp.
TCACAAGGCCATGACGCCTTAGCTTTGAAAACAACTGCTCCAGATAGGAGAGCGATATTTCCTGCCGCATGGATATCTCAGCCAATGAAACTGGACCTGATTGCCCGTGCAAAGCTAGGTCCAACATGGCTGTTACCGCGTAACGTCCTTTTGTTGTCAACTTCATAATGTTAACTTTTTCGGTTGGTATGGAAAGCCATGACTACGACAGTCTCACTCTCACTTCAGTGATTTTAGAATCGCATAACCAACTAATTTAGTCAAGTATTATCAGTTGGTACGTAACAACAACCAAAACCGATGAGTGAGACGTTGCGAACTAGCAAGCCTTTTTTCGAAGCTGGTCCAATTCCGCCCGCATTTCAGCAACTTGTTGTTGCAGAAGCTCCACCGCAACCTCCATCGGGTCGTCGGTTTCTCCAGCAACACCGTATGCATCAAAGAGCTGCGCACGCGACTGCGTCCGCACGAGCCGATGACGTTCTTGCTTTTCCCGAACTAACTCTAGGCATTTAGCATTATCGTCTTTGCAACGAACAATACGCCCTGGGACACCCACTACAGTAGCTCCCACTGGAACAGCGTCAAGAACGACGGCATTTGAACCAATTCGTGCATCGTCTGCAACTGTGAAAGGCCCGAGAATCTTAGCACCCGCACCAACCACGACGTTATTCCCCAGTGTTGGGTGCCGCTTGCCTTCGCTCAGGGTTCTTCCACCCAGTGTCACGCCTTGATACAAGGTGACATCGTCTCCGATTTCAGCCGTTTCCCCGATTACAACACCTGTACCGTGATCGACGAAAAAACGGCGACCAATACGAGCACCAGGATGGATTTCGATACCGGTAAGCCAGCGCGCAATATTACCTAAAAACCTTGCTGGCCAGCGCAGACCTTTGTTCCATAACCAATGATTGAACCGATGGAACAGAATCGCGTGAACCCCCGAATAACAGGTCAGCACGTCGAATACAGTGCGGGCCGCCGGATCCCGGTCGAATACACAGTTGACGTCTTCTTTAAGTAGTTGCCACATGCCACACCAACATTAATTCCTACTAATTTAGTAGGACAATATACTCGCAATTTCCAAAACAATACACATTCAAACTAATCAAAACGAGGGTAACGCTTCACCCATAGATAACTGCTTGCGTCGCCCCCAAGGCGCTAGCGCTTTCGAGGATTCTCGGTTGCCGACAAAATACCCCTGAAAATACTTAACTCGTTACCGCTGGGTCGGTTAGTTTCAAAATATCGACGAACTCGTCGCCGTAGCAAGCGCGGGTTATCCGGATTCATAAAGCCTGTGTTGATCATAACTCGATCCAGGTGATCAAAGAAATGGCCCATAGCTTCACTAGTCGCAGGCAATTCGTCAGGATCAGCTACAGCAGGTTCCTGATCAACACTATCAGGCTTGGCCGCTGAATCAGAACCTTTCCATTTTCCAGGCATTGGCTGAGGCGCACCCAATGGGACGGACGCCAGGGCCTGTGACAAATCATAAGAGACTACTTGCACTGCACTGCCCAAATTGAGCGAGGAGAAATCAGGATTGCAGGGGATCCGTAGTAATCGCGTACACAGATCTAGTGACTCATTACTTAAACCTGAGCGTTCTTGGCCAAAAATCATGGCCACTTTTTCCCCAGCGGGCAGAGTACGAGAAAGAGCACCCACCTCATCGCAAGTCTGGCGACAAGAAAGCAACGGAACTGCGAGCTGCCGAGCACGCGCACTGGTACCTACAACCACTCGGCAATCGGCAATTGCCTGCTCAAGCGTTTCAAAGGATTGAGCCTCCTGCAGAACATCATTGGCACCTGATGACCTGGCCAACGCTTCAGGCGACAGATGCTCACAGGTATCGACCAGACGCATCCTCGTGAAACCCATCGTTTTCATGGCACGAGCCGCCGCACCAAGGTTTCCGGAGTGGGTTGTACCCACCATTACAAAAACAATTTCAAGACTCATGGCGTAATGATGTCACAACTGGCGATTAGAACAGCAAAAGTCTACTCTGTTAACGCCTAAAACGGTCAGTAGTACGCGTTTCGCATTACACTAGGCAGCTCTGCCACAGACAAGCGAAAACACCATGCACCCGATGCTCAACATCGGCATCCGAGCTGCCCGTGCAGCCGGCAAGGTCATCACCCAGAATATCGATCGATTTGACCCAATGACGATCGAGAAAAAACAGCGAAACGATTTCGTCACTGAAATCGATCGCAAAGCCGAAGCTGAAATAGTGAACACGCTTCGTCGTTCGTACCCCGATCACTCTTTTCTCTGTGAGGAGAGCGGCATTATCGGTGATGAAAACGCCGAATTCCAATGGATTATCGATCCACTGGATGGCACTACTAACTTCATTCACGGGCTTCCTCATTTTAGTGTATCCATAGCTCTCACTCAGAACGGGCGACTTTTTCAAGCGGTTGTCTACGACCCAATGCGACAAGAATTATTCACAGCGGGTAAGGGTGAAGGGGCATTTTTGGACAGTAAACGGCTTAGGGTCAAACCAACGGCTAAGCTTGATAACGCCTTGCTCAGTTGCGGATTCCCTTACCGGGATGGACAGGACTTGGATTTCTTCCAACGGACCATGCGCCACTACACTGAGCGAAGCGGGGGCGTGAGACGACTAGGTTCAGCTGCGCTGGATCTGGCTTACGTCGCTGCAGGCAGATTCGAAGGCACTTGGCTTACTGGGCTACAGAGTTGGGATATGGCAGCAGGCGCACTTATCGTCAGAGAGGCTGGAGGCCTGGTGAATGATTTTGACGGAGGCGATGATTGGCTTACTACTGGAGAGCTCATTGCGGCTACGCCGAAAATTCACCACCAAATGCTAGAGGTCATGAAGCCTTTATCAGCTGCCCGGCACAAGATGCCGAGAAAAAATAGCTAGCAGAAGTAATATGGATTAAGAATTAGGCAAAGAGCTCAAGCAGATATTCCCCGCTTGAGCCCTTTTGCCCACAGCTTCTTAAACCTCAGATTCCAGCTCTGCGCCTTCTTTCTCAACGGGCATCAAGTCTTCTTTGGTAATTCCCAACCGTAAAACGGCAATACTTGCAACAAAAATGGAAGAGTAAGTTCCGACCACGACACCAATGATCAACGCAAGCGCAAAACCATGGATGATCTGACCGCCAAATAAGAACAGTGAACACAACACCAATAACGTCGTCAGTGAGGTAATGACGGTTCTGGACAATGTTTGGTTAATCGACTCATTCATGATCTCAGTAGGTGTACCGATTCTCATCAGTCTGAAATTTTCACGAATTCTGTCGAAGACAACAATGGTGTCATTGAGTGAGTACCCGATGACAGCGAGTATGGCGGCAAGAATAGTTAGGTCAAATTCAATCTGGAACAGCGCAAAGAAACCCACTGTGATGACGACATCGTGGACTAGGGCCAATACCGAGCCGACAGAAAATTTCTTTTCGAATCGAAACCAGATGTATACAACAATACCAAATAAGGCAGCCAGAATAGCCAGCCCTCCCTTCTCTCTAAGCTCCTCGCCTACTTGTGGACCAACAAACTCGACCCGCCGCATAGTAACCTCAGACTCACTAGCCTCAGCAAGCACTCGCAAAACTTCTGTACTGACATTAGCGCCGGTAAATCCCTCTTTGGGTGCCATTCGAATAAGCACTTCTGTGCTGGTACCAAAGGTCTGAACCTGAGAATCTGGAAGATCGGCGGTTTCCAATGCGTTACGAATTGAATTTAAATTCGCAGATTCGTCGTAGCCAACCTCAATGGTGTAGCCACCGGTGAAATCCACGCCTAGGTTGAGGCCACGAGTTGCAATAGCCAGCAGAGATCCGACAATAAGAATACTCGACACTATGACCGCAAATCGATAACGGTTCATGAAATCAAACTGGGTGCTAGGAATTAGACTACGCATGCGCTGATCTCATGTTCATCACGAAATTTGATGAACTCATAGTTGTGGATTGTGAACTCAAAGATATACGCATGAGGCTAGATGTCGATTGATTGCAGACGCTTACCGCCATAAAGCGCGTTAACCAGAACTCGTGTTCCGAATATCGCCGTAAACATGGACGTCAGAATACCGATACATAACGTAATAGCAAAGCCCTTTATAGGCCCTGTTCCAAGGCTGAAAAGCACGACTGCAGCAATAAGCGTTGTCACGTTTGCATCTGCAATAGTTGAAAAGGCCTTGTCATAGCCTGCTGAAATAGCAGCTTGCACACCGCCGCCATCTCTTAGCTCTTCTCGAATACGCTCAAAAATAAGCACGTTGGCATCCACAGCCATACCCGTTGTAAGCACTATTCCTGCAATACCTGGAAGCGTTAGCGTCGCGCCAAGCGCACCAAGCACCGCCACGATAAGAATCACGTTGGTTATCAGAGCAAGGCCAGCAATGACACCAAACATACGATAGTAAAATGCCATAAAAACCACAACCAGAGCCAGTCCGACAATGGCTGAAAGGAATCCTTGTCGAATATTGTCCTTACCTAGGCTTGGACCAACAGTACGTTCTTCAACAATCTGAACAGGAGCTTTCAAAGCACCAGCACGAAGCAACAGCGCCAGGTCGGTGGCCTCCCGTAGTCCAAGTCCGGTTGTCTGAAAGCGATGACTCAGAACATCACGAATGGTTGCTGCATTAATGACCTCTTCAATTTTGGTCACTTTCTTAATGGTCTCGCCGTTGACCACGATGTTTTCAATACGATTTTCCTGGTACACAACCGCCATGAGATTACCGACATTGTCTTGGGTAACTTCTTGCATGCGACGTGCGCCAGCGTTGTCCAGGTTAACAAACACCGCCGCTGATCCCGTTTGCTGATCAATACCAGAGGAAGCCCCTTTGATTTGGTCACCTGTAACAATAATATCGCGATCGAGCATTATGGTGGAACCATCTTCTCGACGGGTATACGCCTTAGCATCGGCAGCCGTAGAGACGAGACGATATTCCAGGGTCGCAGTGGCACCAAGAATATCCTTGGCGCGAGCCGTATCCTGCACACCCGGCAACTGAACCACAATTCTGTCGACTCCTTGCTGCTGGATAACCGGCTCAGATACGCCCAATTCATTAATACGATTACGAAGCGTAACGATGTTTTGCTGAAGAGCGCTCCGCTGCTCTTCCCGAGCCGCATCTTCAGTCAGATTAGCAACGATGTAGGCGTATTCACCTTCTTCAGAGGTCACGAACTCAAGATCAATTGCATTCTCTCGAAAAAGCGGTAACATTTTATCGCGAGAGGCAACCTCTCTGAATCGAGCGCTCAGCTCATCGTCTTTGTGCTGAATCGAAGTGCCACGAATTTTCTCTCCACGCACCAGACGCTTCCAATCCGGCACAAAACGTTCCTCTGCAGAGGTAAGAGCCGCATCCATGTCCACTTCCATCAGGAAATGAACACCACCTCTCAGATCCAGACCTAAGTACATAGGGGCCGCAATTTTCCTCAACCATTCAGGACTGGCATCAACCAGATTCAACGCCGTGATGTACCGATTCGAATCCAGTGATTCTGACAGGACATCACGTGCACGGATCTGATCATCTTCGTTTGCGAACAGGGCCAAATAGCGACCCTGCTCTTGACGGATTTCCATATTCTCAAATCCGGATTTCTCCAGTGTTTCACTGAACTCAGCAATATCAACTTGCGTCAGCTCTGAGTTTCTTCCGGATACTTGTACGGCAGGGTCGCTACCGAACAAATTTGGTAGCGCAAACAGCACTCCAATAACAAAAACGGCTGAGAGCAGCAGCGTTTTCCAGACTGGATTGATATTGGTCATGCTTAGGAATGCTTTCTAAGGGTTAAACGACAAAGACGGTTAAGTGAAGCTGGTAGTTAAAGAGCCTTTAAAGTTCCATTAGGCAACAAAGCTGCTATGGCTTGACTCTGAACATTAACTTCAACACCTTCTGATATACGAACGGTTAGAAACGCTTCACCGACTTTAGTCACGGTTCCACCCAACCCACCATTGGTAACGACTTGATCGCCCTTTTTCAAGGCCGAAACCATCGCCTTATGTTCTTTCATACGTTTCTGTTGTGGGCGAATCATCAGGAAATAGAAGATTGGCAGCATAAGAAGCAACGGAAGAATTCCCATAATGGAACTACCGGCACCACCACCAGCCTGGGCATAGGCATTACTAATGAAAAAATCCATGATTTAAACTCGTTTAAGGACCAAAAAAGACACCGCGAGATTATGCCATATACAGCCGTGTCAGATCGGCTGAGTAACAATTAACGGAAGCAATAGTCAGTTTCCAATAGCCCGGGTTTGCTCGAACTCTTTCGTAAACTGCTCAAACCGACCTTGCTCAATTGATAGCCGGATGCCTTGCATTAGCTGCTGGTAGTAATGCAAGTTATGAATCGTATTGAGCCGAGACCCAAGAATTTCGCTGCATTTTGATAAATGGTATAGATACGCACGGCTGTAATTTTGACAGGTATAACAACTGCAATCTTCGTCAATCGGCTTGATATCTGTCCTAAACCGTGCATTTCGGAGCCGAAGATCCCCACGCGCGGCATAAATATAATCATTTCGCGCATTTCGTGTAGGTAAAACGCAGTCGAACATGTCGATTCCGCGCTGCACCGAAGAAATGATATCTTCCGGCTTCCCGACTCCCATTAAATATCGAGGTGCTGTCGGCGGCAAATGTGGCAAAGTTTGTTCAAGAACCGTGTCTCTAATAGATTTTTCTTCGCCAACAGCCAGCCCCCCAACTGCGTAGCCCGGAAACCCGATATCAACCAAGGCATCGCAGGAGATTTTGCGTAAATCTTCGTACATACCACCCTGCACGATGCCAAACAAGGCATTAGGATTTGAAAGCTCACCAAACTCATCACGGCATCTAAGCGCCCATCGCATAGATAGCTCCATCGATTCTGCAGCCTGCTGATGGGTGGCAGGATAAGGAGTGCATTCATCAAACGCCATGACGATGTCCGAACCGAGATCAGTTTGAATCTGCATGGATACTTCTGGGTTCAAAAAGACCTCTGACCCATCAATTGGCGAACGGAAATGAACTCCAGACTCGTCAATTTTTCTAAGCTTCGCCAGACTGAAGACCTGAAATCCTCCAGAGTCGGTCAGTATAGGACCAGACCAATTCATAAAATCGTGTAAATCACCGTGCTGCTTGATGATGTCCGTTCCAGGTCGCAACCAAAGGTGAAAGGTATTGCCCAGGAGTATCTCGGCACCCACCTCTCTGACCTCTTCAGGGGTAACTGACTTCACTGTTCCATAGGTTCCAACTGGCATGAATGCTGGCGTTTGCACAGAACCACGAGCAAAGTTCAATTGACCGCGCCGCGCATCCCCGTCCGTGCCCTTTAGCTCGAAACTGAAACTCATGGACGCACTCCAACTTTAGGCCAAACGAGCATGGCATCTCCATAACTGAAAAAGCGATATTCCTGAACAACAGCATCTCGATAAGCAGCCAGAGTTTCATCCAGGCCTGCAAAAGCCGCAACCAACATTAGCAAAGTCGATTCCGGCAAATGGAAATTGGTAAACATCGCATCCACGACATTAAATTTAGCACCAGGCGTCAAAAACAAGCGTGTTTCGCCTTCGAATATTTGAACGGTGCCCGACTCCTTTGCTGAAGCCTCCAGCGCACGAACACACGTTGTGCCTACCGCTATAACTCGCCCACCTCGATTTTTACAAGCCTCTATTGCAGCAACAGTGTCTGACTCGACACTCACCCGCTCCGCATGCATCACGTGATTTTCGGGGTTCTCGACCCTAACCGGTTGAAAAGTTCCAGCGCCAACGTGCAAGGTGATAAAGCTATGCGAGATACCTGCGTTTTCTAGTGATGCAAATAATGCCGTGTCGAAATGTAACCCGGCAGTAGGCGCTGCAACAGCACCTGGCTTTTCGGCAAATACAGTCTGGTATCGAGTCTCGTCTTCTGCGTCAGGTTTACGCTCGATGTAGGGAGGTAGGGGAATCTCACCGTGGTTTTCAACAAACTGAACCAATTGAGATTCGCATCCTGGACTTACCTGCAGTTCGAATAGATCGTCCAGGCGACCAGCGACAGTAAGCTCCAGTATTTCAGGACGTGCGTCCGCATGAGTGCTTTCTGTGCGAGGCGCATGTAGTTCAATGACAGAGCCGGGTTTAGGGGACTTGCTGACCCTGATTTTTGCCAAAACCCGGCCATCGGTACCTAGCCGTTCCAACATCAGCTCAAGTTTACCACCCGATTTTTTCTGACCGTACAGGCGAGCTGGAATGACTTTGGTGTTGTTGAACACAAGATGATCACCAGATTTTAAAAATTGAGCCAAATCTCTGACTGACTCGTGGGATCTCTCTTGGCCGTGCAGAACCATCAGACGGCTGTCGCTACGGTTTTTCAAAGGCGCCTGTGCAATAAGCGTCGCTGGTAGCTCGTAATGATAATCACTCAGTTTGAAATCTCTCACAGTACCGTCACAGCTCGTCGTCGAATCTAGCAGGGGCAATAGTATGATGAAATCTGAGAGGATGCGCTTGGTGCCGGAGGCGAGACTTGAACTCGCACTCTCTTTCAAGAACCGGATTTTGAATCCGGCGTGTCTACCAATTCCACCACTCCGGCAGCGCAGCCGAAGTGTAGGCAAGTTCGGCCCTAACAACAAGCATCAGGGAGAAATAATACGCTTTGGGTAGAAATAATTTTCAAATTCCACCTATCCCACATCAGTTTCAAACAATTGTCATCAAAATTTAGTCTTCTTTACGCAATTTTGCAGGTTCGATGATCCCCTTCAATGAATCCATAACCGGCAACAGGTGAGGCTTATTGACCTCAATTTCCTGTCGAGACAGTCCTTCCATCTCATGGGGAAATACGAGCCAGTCGTCGGTTTTGTGCGCACAATAGTCGGGGACAAAATCTGTGCGATTTTTCCCTGGCTTGAAGTAGGCTGTAGCTACCCGAACATCATGGGGCAAGTTTTTTCGCGCCTTCTCTTTCAACTTATCCAGAATCGCTTTGACACTTAGACCTGTGTCGAATACATCATCGACAATCAGCAGCGAATCTTCAGCGTTCATTTTGCTGGTCAAATAGCTCAGTCCATGCACACGGACACTACCCTTTCGCCGATTTAAGCCTGCATACGAGGATGTTCGGATAGATATGTGATCCGTAGCCACACCGTAAAAATCGAGAAGCTCCTGCACCATTATCCCAACAGGCGTTCCGCCCCGCCAGACTCCCACAATGAAATTAGGTCGAAAATCACTAGCCAGAATCTGCCTACCCAGCTCCAGAGAATCCTCAAGCAACTGCTGCGCAGAGATATAGATTTTTTCGTCAGTACTCATTAATTTCCTTGAAAAATTGTTTTGTCTGTTGTGCTTTTAATAATGGCTATCAGCTGGCCATTTGCGACGCAGCTATCTGAACTTCAGCGGCCAATGCCGCAAGCACGTCAACAGGAGACTCAGCCTGGGTGATTGGCCGCCCAATCACCAAGTAGTCACTGCCAGCAAGAATGGCGTCGAACGGTGTTAACGTTCTTCGCTGATCGTCTGGACGTCCACCATGGCTGGATATACTACCCAACTGAACACCACTGGACGAGTCTGGCCTAACACCAGGTGTGATGGTGAGGAAATTGTTTTTTGCAATCGATCGGATCAAACCAACTTCATGAGGTGAGCACACCACACCATCCAGCGCCGCCTGGCGCACCATGGTTGCCAAACGCTGAACCTGCTCGGAGGGCTCTACATCCAAACCCGATGCAGCCAATTCTGTTCGATCAAGGCTTGTCAGCACTGTCACCCCAATAACCCGTGTACCGCCACCCGTCGCGGCACTTCGATCATATTGACTCACAGCGTCACGTGCAGCACTAAGCATTGACGGCCCACCACTGGCATGAACGTTGACCATCCACACACCCAAAGACGTTGCCGCTTCCAGCGCGCTGGCAACAGTATTGGGAATATCATGATATTTGAGATCCAGGAACACATCGAATCCTGCTTTCTGGCAAGACTCAACCAAAGCCGGACCTGCCAGCGTGAAAAGTTGATTACCAATTTTCAAGCGCGTTAGCTCAGGCTCAAGGCGATCGATGAGTTCCTGAGCTTTTCTAACATCAGAAAAATCAAGCGCTGTTATTATTCTATTCATTCGCCTTCTACCCCAATGATGGTCGACACACTATCCCACTGCTCACAGCTTGGGCAGCGCCAATGCATCACGTTACCCTGAAATCCACATTGGTTGCAGCGATACGCAGGTTTATCTTCAACAACTTTGTCCAGCAAATCACAGATGACTTGCACCTTTTCACGCTCATCGGGTTTACTCAACTCCACTTGGTCGTGCGCCCAATCACGCAAACCCTTCAAAGAAGGTCTTTTCAAAATTTGGTCTTTGAAAAAACGATCTGCAAGCTGAGGATTATGCCGTTGGGCGATAACTGCCCGAGTACTCCTGATTACCGAATACGCATTGCGCTGAGAGTGTATGCGTCTGAGGAAACGATCGAACTCGGCATCATCTCCAGCCTGACGAAGGACGTCAAAACGTCGGTCAATAATTTCTGGCATTAGCTCGGGACGAAGTGCTTCCACACGTTCATACAAGGTGCTCGCCTGAGAAAAATGCTTAGCCTCGAGTGCAAGTTCTGCCAACATCATTGATGCACGCGCACAGGTAACGTCATGCTCAAGCGCCTTCGCTAGTTGAGTACTAGCCATTTCACTGGCCCCCTGCTTAATGGATTCGGACGCGAGCTCACAATAATAGTGCGCTATCTTACGACCAACATGACTCTCGGTATTACGCTCGGCATCCAAGGCCACTTTTATCGCCTGATCCCAATCACTTTCTCGCTCGTGCAACTGAAGCAAACTCTGATATGCATCGCTAATACGATGTTCAGATTTGATCAGTTCCTTGAATTCTGCTTCCGACCTATCCAACAATCCTGCCGAATCGTAGTCCCGGGCTAACTCAAATCTGGCAGCAGCACGAACCTCCTCATCAAGCTCTTCATTATCCAGTACGCTCTGATGCATAAAAACCGCGCGCTCCATATCACCACGTTGTCTGTAGTGGTTTCCGAGGGCGATGTGGGTTTCGGCGGTATTGCGATCGGCACTTGTCGCATTATGAAACAGATCAACAGGCGTAGCCTGCTTGTCCGATAGCAGTACATTTAACCCTTGGTGAAATTCGCTTGTGTAGTCCCAGAAAGCACGGGTTTTGCGCGCATCACTGCGTTTTGCTGCAATCCAGCCAGCTGCTGCTGCAATCGGAAGCAGTAACCATAATAAATCAGGAATAGACACACTATCAGTCTAGCGCATTGCATGTTCTGTCACACTAAACAACCAGCGCAACGGATAGGATCATTAATCGTCGAGGGAATCGTCGCTGTGATCATCGGCTGAGTCGTTGACCCCACCCGTGCCGTTATTGACCCTTTCGCGAAGTTCTTTACCTGGTTTAAAATGAGGGACATGTTTGCCGCGCAATGCTACTGCATCACCAGATTTTGGGTTACGCCCCATTCGAGCGCCTCTAAAGTGCAAGCTAAAGCTGCCAAATCCACGTATCTCGATTCGCTCACCACTAGCCAACTCTTGGCTCATTTTTTCAAGAATACTTTTTACAGCGAGCTCTACATCCTTAGGGGCTAAATGACTCTGATTACGAGCCAGCGAATCGATAAGATCCGATTTAGTCAGGCTGTTATCTGTACGGGGCCGTTCGCTCATATCCAACCTCCTTTCCCGGATTTAAAGGCTGGCGGGGCAAATGCTCCCGCCAACCTCATGTAAACCGAGTTAAACCTAATAACTCAAGAGTTTACTTGTCCTGCTTATTCATCTGCTCTTTAAGCAGATCACCAAGTGTCGTACCAGCTGGCTCTTCAGAAGTATCGTTGTAATCGCTCATCGCTTCTGCTTCGTCTGCATAATCCTTCGCTTTAATGGACAGGCTCAGCATACGTGATTTGCGATCGGTGCCGATAAATTTCGACTCAACCTCATCGCCTTCTTTGTAGTGCTGACGAACATCTTCGACTCGCTCACGAGAAATCTCGCTAGCTCGCAGAACACCTTCAACACCATCACCCAGATCAATGACCGCTTGTTTGGTATCTACTTCTTTAACGATACCTTTAACGATGCTACCTTTCGGGTTATCAGCAACGAACTGACCGAATGGATCACGATCGATTTGCTTCACACCCAGTGAAATGCGCTCACGCTCTGGATCGACTGCCAATACAACAGCTTCGATTTCATCGCCCTTCTTGTAGTTGTGAACGGCTTCTTCGCCAGTCTCGTTCCAGGAAAGGTCGGACAAGTGAATGAGGCCATCAATGCCGCCATCCAATCCAATGAATATACCAAAGTCAGTGATTGACTTGATCGTGCCGCTGACTTTGTCGCCTTTGTTGAACGACTCGGAGAAATCTTCCCATGGGTTAGGCTTACATTGCTTGATACCCAGAGAGATACGGCGACGTTCCTGATCGATGTCGAGAATCATGACTTCGACTTCGTCACCCAAAGCAACAACTTTGTTCGGGTTAACGTTACGGTTGGTCCAATCCATTTCGGATACGTGAACCAAACCTTCAACACCTTCTTCGATTTCTACGAAACAACCGTAGTCAGCGATGTTAGTGACTTTACCGAACAGACGCGACCCTTCAGGGTAACGACGAGTCAGATCAACCCATGGATCTTCACCCAATTGCTTCAGGCCAAGTGAAACGCGATTACGCTCGCGATCGAACTTGAGTACCTTAACTTGCATTTCCTGACCGACTTCAACCACTTCGGAAGGGTGCTTAACACGCTTCCAAGCCATATCAGTGATGTGCAATAGACCGTCGATTCCACCTAGGTCAAGGAACGCACCATAATCGGTGAGGTTCTTGACGATACCGGCTATTTCCTGACCTTCTTGCAGATTTTCAAGCAGCGTCTCACGCTCAGCGCTGTACTCTGATTCGACAACCGCACGACGTGAGACGACTACGTTGTTGCGACGCTGATCCAGCTTGATAACCTTGAATTCGAGTTCCTTGCCTTCCAAGTAGCTAGTGTCACGTACAGGTCGAACATCGACCAGTGAACCAGGCAGGAATGCGCGGATATCACAAACTTCAACAGTGAAGCCACCTTTGACCTTGCCCGTAATATTTCCTTTGATGATTTCATCATTTTCCTGGGCTCTTTCAAGAATTGTCCAGGACCGTGCACGACGAGCCTTCTCGCGTGACAATTTTGTTTCTCCGAAACCGTCTTCAACGGAATCAAGAGCCACCTCGACGCTATCGCCGATTTTTACATCTGTTTCACCGTTTTCATCTTCGAACTCTTCAATAGGCACAGCGCCTTCTGATTTGAGTCCGGCATTAACGATGACGTAATCACCCGTGATGTCGACAACTGTTCCGGTAAGAATGGAACCGACTTTCATCTGGGCTTTGGAGATACTCTCTTCGAAGAGCTCCGCGAAAGATTCTGACATTAAATAGCAAACCTGTAGGTGAGTGACGCAGTGCCGTCCTGACAAGGCGATGTGTTAGTTAAAAAAAGCGGAACCATCAATGGTTTCACTGTAAACGTTATGCAGGATAAACAAGGACCTACACTCATGATGCAAGTGTGAATCCAGATATGATTTATTCGGTCACCATTAACAATGACAACGCCACCGTTATCTTTTCAACAACTGTACGAATGGATAAATCACTGGAATCTATGATGAGCGCGTCGTGGGCAGCAACCAACGGCGAGTGCTCGCGGGAACTGTCTCTTTCGTCACGCGCACCAATTTCTTGCAGCAAGTTCGCCATTGTAGTCTCTACACCTTTGTCTTTCAACTGCTTAGCCCGCCTGAGTGCCCTAACCTCCACTGAGGCGGACAAAAACACTTTCAAAGTGGCATCTGGAAAAACAACTGTCCCCATGTCCCGACCATCCGCCACCAAACCTGGCAGGCGCTGAAAACTACGCTGCTCATCAAGTAGACAGGCACGCACCAAGGGCATCACAGCCACTTTTGAAGCAGCAGAGGCGGTGGTCTCCAATCTAATCTGACGAGTGATGTCGCGACCATTTAAAAACGCCTTCACACCGTCAGGATCGGGTTGAAATGTAGCTTTGAGGCTCTCCATGGCAGACATTACTGACGTTTCATCGTCAATTCTTGCCTGGCAATTTAATGCATGAAGCGCAGCAGCACGATATACCGCCCCACTATCCAGTAGATGAAATCCCAACTGCTCTGCCACGTTTCGAGCAACAGTGCCTTTACCCGCTCCAGAGGGGCCATCGATGGTAATTACAGGAATCATGTCCATGCTCAATAATGACCCCAACTAGCTGGTGGTTGTTTGTTCAACAATGTTCAGTCCCGTTTTTCTGGCAATTTGGGCAAATCCCGGGAATGAAGTATTGACGTTGTCGCAGTCTAGAACTGTGATTGGACCGTCACATATTAAAGAGGCCATAGAAAAAGACATGGCAGTTCTATGGTCACCGCAGCTATCCACCGTTCCGCCGGTAAGCCTGCCACCATTAATTATGGCACCATCAGGCGTATCCGTAATATTCGCACCTAGATTACGTAACCCGTCAGCCATTACCTGAATTCGGTCAGTTTCTTTTACGCGGAGCTCCTCAGCACCCGTTACCACCGTCTGGCCAATCGCAGATACGGCAGCGACGAATATCGCGGGAAATTCATCAATGGCCAGGGAAACCAGCTCTTCCGGCACAGCAATGCCTTTCAAGCGCGACCCAACAACGTGGAGATCAGCAACGGGCTCCCCACCTGTGACTCTCTCATTTTTGATACGAATATCAGCACCCATCAACTTCAGGATATCGATGACACCAGTGCGCGATGGGTTCATACCGACACCTGTCAGGGTCAACTGTGAACCAGGGGTCATACTCGCCCCCACCAGGAAGAAGGCTGAAGAGGAAATATCACCTGGAACTGTCAAGCTGGTGGCTGTCAGTTTTTGCCCGCCAACAATTGAAGCTGTGAGCCCCTTAACCTCCACTTCCACACCGAAGCCTCTTAACATTCTTTCTGTATGGTCCCTGGTAATTGCTGGCTCATGCACAGTGGTTGTGCCATTAGCATGCAAGCCGGCCAGCAAAACAGCAGACTTAACCTGAGCACTGGCCATGGGGCAAACGTATTCAATACCCGTTAATGTCTGTGTCTTTCTAATTGTCAGTGGGGGAGTTCCACCATCACCCGTGGCTATATCAGCACCCATTTGGCTTAACGGATCCACAATACGTCGCATAGGCCTGCCAGACAATGACACGTCACCCGACAATACTGCAGGGATATTCATACCGGCCAGTAGCCCGGTAAGTAGACGCATACCTGTGCCGGAATTCCCTAAGTATATTTCTCCATCAGCAGACCGGATACCCCCAACACCCCGCCCATATAACGTTACTTCACCTGCACCACCACGCTCAATTTTCACGCCCATAGCCTTGAAAGCATCTAGGGTATGAAGGCTATCCTCACCTTCTAAAAACCCGGACACCTCAGTGACGCCCTCAGCAATAGCACCAAACATAATTGAGCGATGCGACATTGATTTATCACCCGGCACCTGCACGGTTCCCGTGAGAGTGGACGCGGGGTCCAATTGAAACGTTTTGCCAGAGGCGTCTAATGAGATAGGTGAAGTCACTTTAAATCCTTTGTTATCTAGTAAATAGTAACACCCCAGCGCCTCGTTTATTAGTGAGCAGAAGATCGAAACGCCTGTGAATTCTCAAATTTGGCTGACGCCTGCTTTACTGTCTCAGTGTATTCAAGAAAATAGTCATCTTTATTCTTAGCTGTGGCTACAGAAAACCAGTACACCGTGAAACCACGATCTATATTAAATGGCCTGCACGCCCTATTAATACGCACCACTTGCGCCTATTTGCATATCGGCCACGCCGACACTCGCACCTAGCTCGCAACCAGTGACTTCCCCATCACAGACGCAGGTCTAGTCCTGCATTACTCCGAAGTACCAGGGCGCCCACGACATCACTATCGCCTATAGAGTTGTCAGACACACCTTTCGGACACAACAATTCCAGCAGCTGCAGTGCTTGGGGTCGAGTCCCTGCAAAATACCAACGGCAACGTACCCGAGGGAGACGGCACAGCTTTCACAAGAGAACGTTGACAATGAAGGTCGTAACAATCATTCTCCCTATTTCTGACTGCACGACACTTCGTTATGACGCCAGTCTTAAGCGGATGGTTCGGCACTTTTCGATGGCGACTATCGGTGTACAAGCTAACCAGTGCCGAGATGCTATTCTGTATTGGCGCAACTCCTGCCGTTCTGGCAAACACCGGTTAAACATTTCAGCATTCGGAGCTGCACACGAATCAACCCACTTAATATCGTTATGATCAAAGGCATATTGGACAACGCCCAGCATGGCATGTTGCCCAACCGAATAATCCTTAAATTTATCGTCGTAACCAATTTTGTATATTAACAATCTCTGATCATTAACAAGTCCGCAAACTCCAGCAACGGGTGTGTCATCCAGAAAAGCAACTGACAGTACCAGGCGATCAGTTTTCGCCGCATGTTCGGCCGTGCATTTTATGAACCTAAGCAAACCAGGATTAAGTTTAATCGCACTCCCAGCACCTAGCTTCCAACTGTTTGCTTCTATATCTGCCAGATAGTCCATATACTGATCGACTTTACCAGTGCCATGTGTGGCATATCGAACGCACCATTGTCCTCGTTCAGATAATTTTCGCAACTTGCTATTCAGTGTGCCGCGACTCTTAAAAAGGCACTAAATACAGACTAGCGATCAAGTTTCGCGTTATCACAACGCAGCGTTTTGCTTCGTCTTCAGCCCGTTTGATAATTGGACTTGCAACACCTTCCAATACTCGACGTCATCAACTCATAGAAACCCTATTTCCAGATATATCGCTAGCATTTCAGCTAGGTATATTTATCCCGAGCGTTTTTGGCACGCTCGAAAACTGCTTGGATACCAGCACCATCTTCTGACTCAATCATGGACCGGAGTTGCTTTACATGAGTATCCAGCCTATCCATTGACTCCAATATAGCGTCCTTATTAGTCAGACATACATCTCGCCACATAACAGCATCACTGGATGCTATTCGTGAGAAATCACGAAAACCACCTGCTGCGTAACGGAATATTTCCTCGACTTCCTGCTGTGTTGCCAATGTATCCACCAGAGCAAAAGCAAGGACATGGGGTAAATGGCTGGTGGCTGCCAACACCCTGTCGTGCTGCTCAGGAGCAAGCAATTCAACCGCTGCACCGGCCATTTCCCACAAAGCCCTCACCGATTCAATGGCATCGACATCGACATCCTTAGTGGGCGTCAGCAACACTCTACGCTCCTGATACAAATTAACATCTGCAGCATCAACGCCCGTTTTTTCACGACCCGCGATAGGATGCCCTGGAACAACACGTTGCAAACTACCTAATGCAGACAGAGCATCCTTGATAAAGGGCCCTTTGACGCTACCAGCGTCGGTTACGATCGCTTGAGCTTTAAGATAAGGCTTGATAGACAGCATTTGCGAATGCATGCTCAACATGGGAACAGCAAGCATGACAATATCCGCGTCAGGGATCACCTGCGCAGCTTTAGTACTAAAAGCATCAATGAATCCAAGTCCCACGCCGCGCTTTCCGGTATCTGCTGACCTGACAAGTGCCGTTATCGAGCCTTCATATCCTCCTTTCTTTAGTGCGCCAGCTAGCGAACCACCGATCATTCCTAATCCCACAATGCAAAGTGTTTTCATAGTGCGCTTGGATACGACCCCAAAACTTTCACCAGTGGCGCCAGCTCACGCAACTCTTTTAGCACTGGTGCCAAGGTTGCATCAGACTGGTGGCCATCAACATCAATGAAGAACACGTATTCCCACAAACCAACGCGAGATGGTCGAGATTCAATGCGAGTCATACTAACTCCAGCATCTTCCAACGGCTGCAGCAATCGCCTTAAACCACCAGGACGATGTGGCGCTGCCACCAACATCAACGTGGAGTCATCCCCACTCGGAGGAACATCCTGACCGCCTATAATCAAAAATCGAGTTGTATTATTTTTCTCATCTTCAATAGCCTTCATCAAGATATTAAGCCCATACAATTCGGCAGCTGTCTCAGCTGCAATAGCAGCTATTTTTGGCTTTTTCAACGCCAATTTAGCCGCAGCCGCATTACTACTTTCACTCACTCTCTCAGCATTTGGAAGATTAGCATTAAGCCAAGCCCAGCACTGTGCCAAGGCCTGAGGATGTGCATGCACAGCTTCAATTTCAGCAATGGAATCTGACTGACTCATCAAACAATGTTGTATTCGCATGCTTAATTCCCCACACACTCTAAGCGATGTTTGCGTTAACAGATCTAGCGTTAAATTCACTGCTCCTTCAGTTGAGTTTTCTACTGGCACAACACCAAAGTGAACCCTACCAGCTTCCACAGAGCTGAATATTTCAGCGATGCCAGCTTCTGGCACCGTTTCCACGGCATGGCCGAAATGCCGATCAGCCGCCGCATGGCTGTATGTTCCTTCAGGACCTAAATAGGCCACGCGCATAGGCTCCTCTAACGCAAGGCTCGCAGAAATTATTTCACGAAATATTCGCTGTACGGATGCATCTCCCATAGGTCCTTCGTTACGAAAAGCCACCTTCTTAAGGATTTGCGCTTCTCGTTCAGGCCTATAAAAATCGACTGCTTGGCCGTTAGTTTCTGCCAATTTTACATCCGCAACTTTCAACGCAGCCTTTGCACGTGCATTTAAAAGCGCCTGGATCTGTAGATCCAATCCATCTATTTCTTCACGCAAAATGCTTAATTTCGCAGGTGATTGCGCATCCGATTCAGCATCGATGCTTGGCTTATCAACGCTCATGAGTTTTCTCGTGCAAAACAGCCCAGGTAATCAACAAGTGCACCTACAGATGCATCAGTAGCGGCGTTATACACACTGGCTCGCAGCCCACCTACAGACTTGTGCCCTTTTAGTCCAATGAAGTTTCTATCCAGAGAACCCTTTAAAAATTTCGCCGTTAGATCGGTGTTAGCTAGACTAAACGGTATGTTCATACGAGATCGATTTACAGGATGCACCCAGTTTTTATAGGTTGCATGCTTATCGATTTCATCATAAACCTGTCGTGCCTGCTTCATGTTTTTCGCCGCCATTACGTCTAACCCGCCTTGTTCAAGTAGCCACTCAAAAACCAAACCAGCCGCGTACCAGGCAAATGTAGGTGGAGTGTTCAACATTGAAGCAGCCTTTGCCATGGCAGCGTAGTTGAAGACCGGTGGTAACGTAGATTTAGCACTTCGTTCAAGTAAGTCATCGCGAACAATGAGGACCGTAATACCGGCAGGGCCTATATTTTTCTGAGCACCCGCATAGATCATTCCGTATCGCGAAACATCTACAGGCTGCGACAGTATCGACGACGACATGTCCGCAACCAGCGGCACGGCAACTTCTGGAACTTCGTCGTACACAACACCATTTATGGTTTCGTTGTCAGTGATGTGTAGGAAACTGGCATCGTCTGAATTCAACCAAGTTTTACTGTCCGGAATTTTTATGCAAGTCTTTTCGGTGCAGGATGCAACTTCGACAGTGCTTGTCAGTAAGGCGCCAGTGGCGATTGCTTTTTGCGACCAATAGCCTGTGTTGGCGTAAGCCACCTTATTGCAAATATCCAGATTTTGAACACACAACGCAAACTGCGCGCTTGCACCGCCTTGCATAAAAAGCACCGAATAATTTGAAGGTATGGCTAGCAATGTGCGCAAATCTTTTTCGGCTTTCGCAGCTATTTCAGCAAAGTCATTACTGCGATGACTCATTTCCAAAACGGAAAGACCACGACCACGGTAATCGACTAAATCGTTTTGCAAGCTTTCCAACACAGGCGCCGGCATCACTGCCGGACCTGCATTGAAATTAAAGCAATTACTGATTGTGCTCTCAGCCAACGGTCACGGAACTCACGAGTGATTCAGTTGTAGAACTACTCTGAATCTTGGCCATCTTCGTTGCCCGTAGCCTGCTCGTCCTCGTCTTGTGACTCATCTGCGCCTTCTGCGCCTGGAGTTGCAGTGAAGCCACTAGCCTGAGCATTTGCACCAGTTTGCGTAGATACCACGTCAGCACCTTCATCATCTTCGCCATCTTCTAATTCATCAGAACTGACGTCAGATTCATCAATCGGAGTTAGCTCTACCAGAGACTCGCCTTTACTCAACCGAATCAGTCGTACACCCTGCGTATTACGACCCACCGCGGATACGCCAGATACGGCAGTTCGGACCAGAGTCCCCGCATCAGTGATAAGCATAATCTCATCATCTTCGCCGACCTGAACAGCGCCAATAACAGGTCCATTACGTTCAGAAGTCTTGATATCGATAACACCCATTCCTCCACGACCCTTCGTTGGGTAGTCTTCTGGATTTGTGCGCTTACCGTAACCATTCTTGGTTGCGCTGAGTATAGTGCCGTCGCCGACCACTATTAGGCCAATAACGGTATCTTCCTCAGGCATTTTTATGCCTCGGACACCTGCGGCCGTACGGCCCATTTTACGCACAGCACTTTCGTTAAAACGCATGGCTCTGCCACCGCTGGAGAACAGCATGATGTCGCTGTCGCCCGTGGCCAGACCCACATCAATAAGAAAGTCGTCGACTCGCAGATCGATTGCAATTATGCCGTTGGCTCTAGGTCTGGAAAAATCTGAAAGGGCCGTTTTTTTGACTACGCCTTTGCTGGTGGCAAACATGATCGACTGAGACTCGGTGTATTCACGCACGGTCAGCACGGCATTGACTCGTTCATTTGCTTCAAGTGGCAGCAAATTAACGATAGGACGACCTCGCGATCCGCGGCTTGCTACCGGTAATTCGTAAACACGTTTCCAGTAAACCTTACCAACACTGGTAAAGAACAACACTGTGTCGTGCATGCTGGCAACAAATAGTTTGTCGACGAAATCTTCGTCTTTCATCGCGGTAGCCGACTTTCCACGTCCGCCACGACGTTGGGCGCGGTAGTCTGAAAGCGGTTGTGCTTTGCAATAACCACCGTGCGATAAAGTGACAACCACCGATTCATCAGCAATCAAGTCTTCGACAGTCATCTCGGAATAATCGACCTGGATTTCTGTTCTGCGCTGATCACCGTATTGTTCAATGATGGCAACAAGCTCGTCTCGGATCACTAAGCGCAGACGCTCCGGGTCGGTCAGGATATCCAGGTAATCTTCAATTTTCTCGAGAATTTCCTTGTACTCGGCAATAATTTTGTCTTGCTCTAGACCCGTAAGCCTGTGCAGTCGCAAATCTAGAATGGCCTGTGCCTGAACCTCAGTAAGTTGGTACAGACCATCGTGCAAACCATATTGCTCTCCTAGATTCTCAGGCTGAGACGCGGAAGCTCCAGCACGCTCCAACATGCCACTAACAATTCCTGGCTGCCATGTTTGAGCCACTAGTTTCCCTTTGGCTTCGGCAGAATTCTGAGATTCCTTAATAAGCTGGATTATCGGATCGATGTTGGCGAGCGCCACAGCCAATCCTTCCAATACATGAGCCCTGTCTCTTGCCTTACGCAACAGGAACACTGTTCGCCTTGTGACGACTTCTCTTCTGTGGCGGATGAAGGCGTTGAGTATCTGAACCAGATTCAGCAACTTCGGCTGACCATCGTCAAGCGCCACCATGTTGATACCAAACACAACTTGCAGCTGTGTCTGCTTATACAACTGATTGAGCATGACTTCACCAGACTCACCACGTCGTAACTCGATAACGACGCGCATGCCGTCTTTATCTGATTCATCTCGGAGCTCGGTGATGCCTTCGATCTTCTTGTCTTTGACTAACTCGGCAATTTTTTCGAGCAAACGAGCCTTGTTTACCTGATAGGGCAACTGGTTTACGATAATGGTGTCTTTGCCGGTCTTTTCGCTGTGCTCAACAGTTGCTCTGGCTCGTATATGAACTTTGCCACGACCTGTATTGTAAGCCTCTCTGATCCCTCTAGCACCGTTAATGATGCCGTAGGTTGGAAAGTCAGGGCCTGGTAAGTGCTCCATGAGTTGCTCAACCGTGATATCCGGTTGATCGAGCATGGCGATGGTGGCATTGATCACTTCAGAGATATTGTGCGGTGGAATATTGGTTGCCATACCAACGGCAATACCTGTTCCGCCATTTGTAAGCAGATTAGGTATTCGCGACGGCAAGACCGCAGGTTCTCTCTCTGACCCATCGTAGTTAGGATTAAAGTCGACCGTTTCCTGATCGATGTCAGCCAGGAGTTCTTGCGTGATTTTAGCCATGCGAACTTCGGTGTAACGCATTGCAGCTGCAGGATCCCCGTCTACAGAGCCAAAATTTCCCTGACCATCGATAAGCATGTACCGCAAACTGAAAGGCTGCGCCATGCGGACCATAGAGTCATAGATGGCTGAGTCACCATGTGGATGGTATTTACCCATAACCTCACCCACCACACGGGCCGATTTACGATAGGGCCGATTGAAGTCGTAGTTTTGCTCGTGCATCGCGTACAGAATCCGGCGATGCACGGGTTTCAAACCATCACGAACATCAGGCAATGCACGCGACACAATTACGCTCATAGCGTAATCGAGGAACGACTGCCGCATCTCGTCTTCAAGATTTATGGGCAGAATTTCTTTGGCAAAATCAGACATGGAGCGAAGGGCCAAACAATGTGGCGATCGGGTCAGATCAACCGGTAGATTCTAACACACTGGAGCCTGCAACAGCGCCATTTCAGCAGTCTTGCAGCCACAGGCCGACAGGGTTATCGTGCACGCTCCTACCTGTACTTTTTCGATCTCTCTATGCGTGCAAGCTCAGCCACTTCTTTCAAGCCTAATTCAACGCTCAATTTTCGCATTGATGCTCGCTGGGTTATTACGATGAATGCTGCCAATGATGTGCTGGAGCGCCATTCACTAATCGTTGAAAATGGACGGATTACAGACTGTTTGCCGTGGCCAGTAGCCGAGGAAAAATACTCACACTTAGTCGTCCAGGACCAACGAAGTGGGATCCTGCTACCCGGTTTAATAAACGCCCACACTCATCTGGCCATGAACTTGCTGCGTGGCTTTGCAGACGACACACCGTTGGAAGAGTGGCTCCAGGAGCACATTTGGCCCACTGAGGCTGTGCACATGGGGCGTGATTTTGTCCGCGAAGGGACTGAGCTTGCTCTTGCGGAATCACTGCTCAATGGCGTCACAACCGTCAACGATATGTATTTCTTTCCAGACGAGGTTGCCAAAACGTGCAGAGACGCTGGCGTGCGGGCAACGGTTGGCCTGTTGGTTTTTGATTTCCCTACGGCCTGGGCTAACAATGTCGATGAGTACTTCAGCCGTGGCTTATCACTTCACGATGAACTCAAAAATGATCCTTTGATTTCCACTGCATTTGCCCCCCACGCACCCTACACGGTGTCAAAAGGCCCTCTCGAACGTATTGCAACACTTGCCGCAGAGCTAGATATACCAGTACACACGCATGTGCATGAGACCGCTGAAGAGGTAGAGCGGTTTAAAAAAAGCCACGGAATGCGCCCTTTGCAACGCCTTGATGAAGTCGGCTTGCTCAGCCCATCGCTAATGGCTGTTCACCTAACACAATTGACAGACGAGGAAATACTTCGCTTAGCTGAAACTGGTGTTAGCGTAATTCATTGCCCCGAATCCAACCTGAAATTGGCCAGTGGTGTCTGTAGAGTCTCAGATTTGCTGGAAGCCGACGTGAATATTGCCGTCGGCACCGACAGTGCAGCTAGTAATAATGATCTGGATCTAATCGGTGAACTTAGAACCGCGACCTTCTTGGCCAAAGTCACAAGCGGCAGCGCTGCAACCCTTGACGCCAGCACGGCACTACGCATGGTTACTATTAATGCAGCCAAAGCCCTGGGCCTAGATAGGGAGATAGGCTCACTAGAGGTCGGCAAATCTGCAGATTGCATTGTGATTCAACCTGATTTGGGTATGGTTCCGGTTTATGATGCACTTGCGCAGGTGGTTTACACAAATAGTAGCCCTTGTGTAAGTGATGTTTGGGTAGCTGGTAAGCAATTGCTGAAAAATCGACAACTGCTCACTCTGGACGCTGATCGGCTGCACAGCAATGCCCGAAACTGGTCACAAAAAATTAGCAAAAAAAGCAAACAGGCGTGATTGTCAAAGAACGCTCCACCGTTGACTTACGTAGCATTAAGTTGATACCCGAATAACCTGCCTGACACATAATTTTCTTATGAGCACTAGCACGAACAATGTCGACCCGGCTGAGCTGGCAAAATTTCAGGACTTAGCAAGTCGTTGGTGGGATGCCAATAGCGAATTCAAACCCTTGCATCAGATCAACCCTCTGAGACTGAACTGGATAAACGACCGAATTCCTTTGGAAGGTGCAAAAGTAATTGATGTCGGTTGTGGCGGAGGAATTTTAGCTGAGTCGATGGCAGAAAAAGGTGCGGACGTGCTGGGAATCGACCTAGCCGAAGCTCCTCTGGCAGTAGCAAGACTGCATGCACTAGAAACTGGTGCGACCTTGGAATATCGAGAGATATCAGCAGAAGACTGCGCCTTGGAAAAACCTGCGCAGTTTGACTGTGTCACCTGTCTGGAAATGTTGGAACATGTACCCGACCCTGCCTCCACTGTGGCAGCTTGCGCAGCCATGGTAAAACCAGGTGGCCGGGTCTTTTTCTCCACACTGAACAAAAACCCTAAATCGTTTTTGTTCGCTATCATCGGTGCGGAATATGTACTCCGACTGCTACCCCGAGGCACCCATGACTGGAAAAAGTTCATAAAACCGTCAGATCTGGGACAACATTGTAGACAAGCGAACCTCCACGTTGATGAGATCATTGGTCTGACCTATAACCCTTTGACAAAACACTACAAGCTTGAGGACGACGTGGCGGTAAATTACATGATCGCCACAACTCGAATGAAATAATTCGACGTGCATAACTTAGAACCAGGAAGCAGTCTATATTACAGCCTGCTTTGGACAGACGCGGCGGCTAAGGAACGATTCATTGCCCGATTGAGTCTACTCGGATCGTTGAACAGTACGCTGGACGATGTTCAAGATCCAGAAGTTGCTCAGAAAAAAATTCACTGGTGGCACGAAGAATTAGAACGCATGATCAATGGCGAGGCTCGTCACCCAGCGACGCAGGGTTGTCAGAATAGTTTTCTTTCCTCAAGCACTCTATTCGCTAAGGGCGATCCCAATCCGATCATGTTCGCATGCCTTGCTGTCCTATCCAGTGTTTCAGATCTGCGTTTCACACCACCAGCTACGATGAAAGATCGAAACGAACAGCTGGTTAAAAATTTCACTGCAAGGCTTGCGTTGCTTAGCCACGCACTATCTGATGAAATCAGCGACCTGGACATGACATCCCATCCTGCTATTGCGGCTGAAGGCTTGGCAAAGCATGAGCAACTGCTGCGGCTACCGGCCCTACTGCATCGGGGCCATGCTGTTTTTAGCGATGAGACCTACAAATCTCATAACGTTTCTCCCAGCGATCTTGCCTCTGATATCCGGGTTGCAGCCGGTTCAGAATCCAACTCTGAGACAACAGTGTCGGCATCTCTGTCGGGGATACCCATCACAGAAGATAAACCGGGGAAAAATTCGCTGATCAAAGCCGCCATAGAAGACACACATGCCGCTTTGCGCAAAGCTACTATTCTTCCTGAAGTGTCCGGGCGGTACCGACAAGAAGCATTACTCCCGCTATGGCGAATGATTATCCTGCGTCATAAGCAGCTTGCGTTGTGGGAGAATAAACAACCGGATTTACTCAGGGAACATATGACACTGACACCAGTAAGTAAACTATTCCATGCCTGGCGCAATCGTCGGTAGTACGAGATATATCGAGACTTCATGCAAAACCCTAATTACACAACATGCCTGCAACCGCAAGTTGACTTCACGCTCGCACCCAAAAGCCTTGAGAACAAAGTCATACTTATTACTGGTGCTACAGGCGGCATGGGCACCACTTTAAGCAAAGTCTGCGCACAAGCTTCAGCTACAGTAATTCTTGCAAGTCGCAAATTGAAAAAACTTGAAAAACTATACGATGTTATTCGTGATTGTGGCTCTAGTGAGCCTGCAATGATTACGCTAGAGCAGGACAAAGCAGGCCCAGCAGAATATGCTGAAATTGCAGATATGTTGCAAAAGGAGTTTGGCAAGATTGACGCTATAGTACACACAGCGGCGGATTTGGGAACTCCAACCCCTCAGATGGCAATAGAACATGCTGAATGGATCAGAGTAATGAATGTGAACCTCACCAGCGCTCGTTTGTTGTCCCTGCATTGCATTCCGTTGCTCTCACACTCAGAGATAGGAAGCATAACCTTTTGTCTTGATCACAAGCCTAATGCGTATTGGGGTACCTATGGTGTATCAAAACAAGCTGTACGATCCTTCATGCACATGCTGGCTGACGAGCACGATGGTAAGCTCGATGCAAATGGACACCCACTCCTGGCGGTCAATGGCTTCGATCCGGGCCCTATGCGCACGCCATTAAGACGCCGAGCTTTTCCTGGAGAACTTGAAGAAGAGACCGTGCCTCCAGAGCTAAAACTAGGCCCCTTGCTGTCATTGATGACACGAGAAGATCGTGCCTTAACTGGTACAGCCATGCAGTGGCCTGCCAATTAAGTAATGCCAAGTCAATAGCCTAAGGACGATCACCTGATGATTTTAGCCGACACCTTTACCCTGGCGTTACATCAACACGCCCCCACTCCTGCAAACATTGATGCAAGCCTTTCTAGAATTGCAAATGCTTTAGAGGCTAGCGCCGAAAAGAAGGCACACATGTTACTGGTGCCTGAGGCCAGTTTAACCGGCTATAACATTGCCTTGGAAACAGCTCGTTCTGTCGCTGTTGAGCGTGACGGTCCGATCACCGAGAAACTACAAACACTATGTCAAAAGCACAACGTGGCCCTGACTTACGGCTTTATAGAAAGAAAGGGCGCAAACCTATTTAATGCTGCCCAGATAATCGATAGTTCGGGACAACTGATTACGCATTACCAAAAAACCCACCTCTGGGGTGAGCTTGATCGTAGCTTGTTCAAACCCGGTAACAACTATTCGAAAATAGCCGAAATAAACGGTTGGAAGCTTGGCCTGTTAATTTGTTACGACATTGAATTTCCAGAAAACGTTCGTCACTACGCTCTCAATGGTTGTGAGCTGATACTGGCGCCCACAGCTTTAATGACGCCCTGGACATTCGTTGCCCGGCATGTGGCAAGAGTCAGAGCCGCAGAAAACCAATTGTATTTTGCCTATGCAAACTACTGTGGAGCCGAGAACTCCATAGATTACGTTGGCAACAGCTGCATAGTCGCACCAGATGGAGAAGATTTGGTGCGTGCTGAGGACGAACCGGCACTTTTAATAGCGACGCTATCAAAGCAAAGTATAACGGACATTCGTGGCAAGCTGCCTTATCACCAAGATCGCAGGCCAGAGCTGTACAACGTTTAAAAATCAGTAACTCGTTGTCTGACAACATCACATTGTGCTGTCTCAAGATTCCGATTATCCCCAGTGGTTCTTGCAAGCATCAGGTTCCCCGAAACGGTGGAATGCTGCCCACTATTAACCAGAATGTGGACCAACTCGTGAGCCAGAGCAATACCTCTGTCACGCAACGCCCACGTCAGCCAGACAGAGTCGGTTAACCATGGCCGCGAACGAGTATTGCCTTGTCCGAAAGCTTCGGCATCGAATGGCTGATTCATGCGGGTATCTTGTGCAAAAAAAACGGCAGCATTTCGATTGGGACCACTGCGCCCAACCATATCCATAACAGTTCTGCTTCGCCCCGTTTCGAGATCTTTTAAATAGTCTTCTAATATTAATCGTTTTATGACAACGCTATCGAATGCAATGTTGCATTGATTCAATATCGTGTGAGACTCGCTCAACACTTCTAACACATCCTCCTCACTCCAACGCTCGTCAAGAACATAGACGTCCAAAGGGAGTAGCAGAATTTTTAGAACACGACCCATTGCTCGTATCGAAGCATCAGACGCCCGCCACTCCGAGACTAGCTCCACACCGAATGAAGCTTGCGCATCGAACAGCGGGTCGTGTATGTAGCCCTGACCTATCTGGCGGGGCACAGCACCGTTGGCAAATTTAGAGCGAATTTTCGACAATAGCGCCTGAGTGTCTAGTTCAGGATTCTGCTTGAGTAGACGTGCTGCAAGCGCTGCGACCCGAGGCACTGCATAGCTACTGCCAGAAACCTGAACTTCTGTTCCATCAAACCGAATGACTGTTTGCATTTCTGCTGGCACCAAATAATCCACGCTTACCCTCCCCCAGTTAACACCACGCGCCGGCCGCACAAAGTCATCGGCAGATGTGACTACCAGCAAATTAGCCAGGGTCAGTGAGGCAGGATAAACAGGCTCTTTATCGATATCTCGGCCGTTGTTTCCAGCGGAAGCGATAAAAAGAATCTGCGGGTGGTTTTTTGCCGCACTTTCGAAATGCACCCAATCCTCTTTGCGGTTCCCGCCCAGCGCCAACCCCATAATTCGAACATCGTGCACCGCAGCATGCTGAAGTAATTGCTCCATACGCCGCATGTCTGGTCTCGGGTAGCGATAGGGCACCAATCTAACAAACGGTGCTTCTTTGATCAGCAAAGAGGCGGTTTGAGTTCCATGCCTCTGGACGATTCCGCTCTTGGAGGGATGGGAGTCGAACGGACGTTCATCCATATCCCAATAATCATATCCGATGAGCCGGCCGTCAGAAGTCCTGGCCAGAGCTTGCTGGATTATTGGAAGCAAATAGTTAACACCAGAGTCAACCATGCCAACACGTATTGGCTCCCCATGAAGGGCATGTGAGAGCAGCTTTGGAACAAGTGGGTTATCCTCAATGAATGACTCGACTGCGATCGAATAGCTACTGATACAAAGGATTAAAGCAGGCACAAACGCAACAATTGTGAGGTGCCTCCAGCCAATCACAGTGCTTTTCGCCGATTAGATATGTCCACGCTCAAACATGGCGTCACCTTGCTCATCGACAATTTGCTGAGCTTTACGGTTGGAATGATTGACCGCTGAATCTCTGTCACCGTGGTTATCTGCCCGAATAAATTCAACAGACTTGAGCTCACCATCAATTTCTTTGGATATCTTGCCGGCAGTTTTGAACTGCCCACCCTCTTTTATAGGAGCCGATGTAATAGTAAATCCGTTGTATTCAATGGATTCAGCCGCTTCCGCCGGGCTTTCTGTCTTGTCATCAGACCCAAATATTTTCGCAAAAAAAGATTTCAACTAAATTACTCCGCTAAAGCTAATGCCTTAACGGTATCATTCGCCCACTAATTATTTGAAAATAATTCTGGCGTGTTGACAACTACTTACGAATCCCCGATAGGCACGCTGACCCTGGCCGCAGATACCAAGGGCTTGAGACATATTGTATTCCCTTCCGGTAGCCGCGCATTTAAAGCGCCTGACGATTGGGAAACACGTCCGCGAGCGTTTGTGCAAGTTTTCTCAGAGCTGAACGAGTATTTCGCAGGCACTCGCCAAAAATTCGACGTGAAACTTGCACCAGCTGGAACCGATTTCCAACGCTCAGTCTGGCTGGCATTGCTCTCTATTGGGTATGCTGAAACATGCTCCTATGGACAGATAGCCGAAAACATCGGCAAGCCCAAAGCCAGCCGCGCTGTTGGCGCGGCCAACGGCGCCAATCCCATCCCAATTATTGTACCGTGTCACCGGGTAATCGGCTCTAGCGGGAATCTCACAGGATTTGGCGGTGGACTCGAGACCAAAGCCTGGTTGCTAGCCCACGAGCGAGGCGAAGGTCAACTATTCGGCTTTACCAACCCATAAGCCTGCCAAAGAATCCTGGCTTCAACGAACCCTCACACCGTTGATATTGTTCTCTGAACGTTTGAGAACGAATTTGTACACTGGTTGCAGTTTTCACTAACCAGGGCTTCTTGGAATAGGATTTACGCGAGAATCCTGTCGGGCCTTCGTGATAATTCAAATACAAGCTGTAGGCATCAGAAGTCGATACACCATTGATCCTTGCGGCCTGCAGAATATACCAATGGATAAAATCCGTAGCATCCGCAAAGTCATGTCGAACTCGCCAATACTCACCGGTGCTACGCATATACTGCTCCCAGGTGCCATCGAGCACTTGAGCATAGCCATAGGCTGAACTCACTCTGTGCCAAGGAATGAACCCAAGCAGCTTGCGTCTGGGCGGTTTTGCTTTCGCCCGGAACGTAGATTCCTGATACATGAAGGCCAGGGGAATATGCATGGAGACTCCCCATTTTTCCTGAGCATTAACGGCTGCTTTGTGCCAGCCGCGTTTCTCCTGGAATATGGAACACACATTGGCGGAATTACGTGGCTGAGCTGTGGTACACGCCGATAGCAAAAGCACCAGACTACCCAGCGCGAGAGCTCGGTAAAAAAGGACGGTGGAGTTGGGGTTTTTCATGGTACTAGTGTAGCGATCAATTACAAACCTTTCGCGAATCGATAGATGACAAGCAAGCAAATCAATCTTGATCACCCTGCTAATGATGCCCCGACACCCGGCATCTATCGGCACTATAAGGGCAATCTCTATCAGGTACTCGGGCTCGCTCGCCACTCTGAAACTGAAGAATCGCTAGTGGTTTACCAGGCGTTATATGGTGAAAAAGGGTATTGGTTACGCCCACTTACTCTCTGGCTGGACCCTGTGAATAATAGCGCTGACGCAGCGAATGGCAAGGAGGCGAGAATTGCAGCTCGTTTCGAGCTAGTCGATTCAAATGACACTAGTTTGGATGAGTTAACAAAGCACAGCTAACATACTCTGGTTAACCCCTCGTAGGTAAAACCTCAATATTTAAGCCTTAGGCTTGGTTTTTGCGATTCGTATGACAGCATTCCTGAGTAAAAGCTGTCATGCATTCTATTCGTCTGATTTTATTATTAATCTCTGTACTATTTACAAACGCTTGCGCAGCGTTAACGATCACTCCTGAGAAAAAGGTCGATTCCGAAGCACCCGCAATCATGCTCAAGTTGCCTAAGACAGTAGAGTCGTTTGACATGCAAGGCTTCAAATATTTCAATGACGGTTCAGGCTACTCGATACGCTACTCCAACGAGCGCAAACAAAGGCTCGCCGATCTGTATATTTACGATGTTGCCGAAGAAAACGCGTCGCTTGACCACAAGCAGTTGGTTCTGGGATCAACCAAAGCCACTATGGATGCAATTGGTGCAGCTGCCAAGCAAGGACACTATGCCAACTATAGTGTTTTAAATGCAGCAATGCACGCGCAAGGTTTACGTACTGTTGCCCGGGTGCAGGCTACTTACCTCAGACAAAACCTGGCGTCATATACTTTGGTGTACCAAACAGAATACAAAGGAACCTTGCTAAAAATTCGCGTAACTATGCCGGACAATGACAGCAACAGAAACAGCCGTGAATGGGATCTATTCACTGATACTGTCTTTCAATCAGTAATTTCCGAATTGGACAGCACGAGCATGGAGCAAGCAGACTCCACTGAATCATCAGAGCTCTAGAGATTGAAACTCTGCGCAAAGTTAAATAGCTCCTCATGGCTTAAGACAAATACCCCATGACCACCCTGAGCAAATTCCAACCAACCGAAAGGTACCCCTGGAAAGCTCTCCTCCAGGGCTGCGCCACTATTGCCCACCTCAACGACTAAGTAGCCATGAGGTTCCAGATAATTAATGGCCTCTTTTAGCATAATACGAACTAGGTCAAGACCGTCCTCACCTGCAGCCAAACCCATAGGCGGTTCATGACCGAATTCCTTTGGCATTGCGTTGATATCTTGTGCATCGACGTACGGAGGGTTGGAAAGAATAAGTGAGTACTTCTCATCGATTGGCTCAAATAGCGAGCCTTGAAGTAGGGAGACACGCTTTTCAAGCCCATGCAACTGCACGTTCGATAGGGCAAGATCCAGAGCCTCTGGCGATAGGTCTGAGGCATCAACCATTGAGTCTTCGGACGCCAATGCCGACGCAATAGCAATACAGCCACCACCTGTACATAAATCAAGAATTCTCGGCGCAGATTGACCATCCAGTAATCCGAAAAAATCATACTGAATAAACTCTGCAAGCGGTGATCTTGGCACTAGCGCCCGATCGTCTGCCAAAAACCGATGACCGGCAAACCAGGCTTCGCCAGTAAGATAAGCCGTTGGAATTCGCTCATCAACCCTACGCTGCAATAATTTGTTACAACTTTCACACTCGGATGTGGTCAGAGACCGCGAATAGTCAGGCGCAACCTGAGGCGACAAACCCAGGGAATACGAAATTAGCCAACTCGCCTCGTCAACAGCTGAATCCGTGCCGTGCCCGAAGTACAGCTCGACAGATTCAAACGCAGAGGCTGCCGCTCTAATGGCTGTTTCAATGGTGTAACTGGTATTGCGCAACAAGACCAAGACATTATCCTCTACCGGTGTTCGGGCACTGAAGCCACATAGTATAATAGTAATGGGGTCACCCCCTCATTTCAGGAAGTCATTCGCATGAAAAACAAATTGCCCTTACTGCTTATCGGGGCCATGGCGCTAATAGCTGGGGTCGTTGCCTCTATTCAATTCTCAAAAAGCGAACCTTCATCTTCGCAGTTTGCATCTGGCGGTTCCTCACCGGCAGACAAGCAGGAATTGCAAGACTTACAAGGCACTCTGAAGACCTCTATTGCCCTGCCTTTGAATTTCAAGACTGTGCCCGATTTCGACCTTCTTGACGTCAATGCTGCACCAATAACCCAAGCTGTATTTGACGATCGCTGGAGCATTGTATTTTTCGGTTTCACCCACTGTCCTGATGTATGTCCAACCACGCTGCAGGTAATGAAAAATGTTGTTAGTAAAATCTTGGAGCAACAACAGACAAAACCACAAATAGTGTTCATGTCAATAGACCCGGCTCGTGACACTAGCGAGGTCATGAAAAACTACATCAGCTTTTTCGATGAAGAATTCGTGGGCATAACCGGTGATATGAATACCGTGCATGCGCTAACCCGTGCCTTGGGCATTGTTGCATCTTTTACCGCCAACGCCGAAGATCCTAAAAATTACTCTGTTGATCACACTGCCTCGCTTCTGCTTATTGACCCACAAAG
>JBLIIE010000043.1:0-32335 GCA_047634635.1 Granulosicoccus sp.
TATTGGCGGCGGCGACCACTATCCTGGGCATGATCCCCTTGTTGGGTGATGCCTTTTTTGTCTCCATGGCGGTCACCATCATGGCAGGGCTTGCGTTTGCCTCGGTGCTGACCCTGATCGCCACGCCGGTTTTCTACTACCTGTTTTTTATACGCGATGAACCGCGACAAGCTCCACCTATACAGACACCTGAACGTGATGATCAACAGGTAGATGCACTTGCTGCGGCGCAGGTGTAACGCGGAGAAAACGAACATGAACTTATCTATCAGAGACGTGAACGCTCAATCCGGTACCGACAACTTAAGTGACGATGAGCCATAAGTGTCAAATGGGCAAATCAACAGCACTGTACAAAAGGCACCGATTTGCGCCGGAGATTATTCAGTACGCCATTTGGCTCTATCATCGCTTTAATCTGAGTCAACGAGACATTCAAGATCTGTTGGCCGAACGAGGAATAATCGTTAGCTACGAGTCAATTCGCAAGTGGTGCAACAAGTTTGGGCCTATTTACACAAGACGATTAAAACGTCGGCATCAGGGTTTTGGAGATATATTTTATCTCGACGAAGTGTTCATTAATATTCAGGCAGTGCAGCAATACTTGTGGAGAGCCGTTGATCAGGACGGTGAAGTTATTGATGTATTTCTTCAGAAACGACGAAATGGTGCGGCAGCTATGCGCTTCTTTAAACGTTTACTGAAAGCATTTCCTGGCGGACTGAGAAAAATAGTTACCGATAAATTAAGGAGCTATGGGGTTGCGCACCGAGAGTTAATGCCTGAAGTCATTCACGATACCTCCAAGTACGCAAACAATCGTGCGGAGCTTTCACACCAACTAACCAGAGTTCGGGAACGAGGTATGCGTGGGTTTAAATCGGCCAGACAGGCGCAACGTTTCTTAAGTGCGCACGCGGCCGTTTATAATTTGTTCAATCTGGGTCGTCATCTACTATCTGCAAAACACTATCGAACACTACGACTGCGCGCGTTTGCGCCCTGGAAAGCTGCCGTATCTTAATAATAGACATTTTCAGATATACTCAGCGATGAAATAGTTAAGTTGTCACTACCCGGTCTTATTAATAGTACGAATTCACTGGCTACCCCAGGCGTGCGTAGCCCTTATAGCTACGCATGAGTCCAATTGCGTTGCCAATGGTGCATTAGCTGAGGCGATCCACGGTGTCAGATCCGTATTTACTCTTCTGGGAGACAGATTGAACAACTACGATTATCGATCTAGGCCAACACCCTCAAAACGCGATCGAACCGTAAAAGCTGCTCCAATATCTAAAAAAGGTCTGGGCGGCAGCCAAGTGGCAGGTGTTGAGTTCAAACAATCATTGATTAATTCTGATTGCCCTCCATTTGCAAAGTCTGCGAGCGCTGCACCAAAAGCGGTTCCTCGACTAATACCGGACCCGTTATATCCACCTGCAAAAAATACATTTTCCCGTTGGTGCCCAAAGAAATTTGTACCATTGCGGCTAATACCTTCTACCCCAGACCACGCGTGTTCGAAAGGTACATGTTCTAATTGTGGAAACCGTCTTTCAAAGGCCACTCTATGAATAGATTGACGCTCGAGCAGCTGTTGGTCGGATAATAAACAGGCTCCATGATATTCGGCTGTATTGCGCAAACATATACGGCCATCCTCCGTTAAGCGTACTGTGGCCCCGCCCCCGTGCAACGATAAAACACCCCATTGACGCAAATTACCTAAACTTGCCAATTCTTCTGTATTTAACACTCGGGTGAAGCTACCAGACAAGGTGCTACCTATTAGATACCGGTTCAAAAAACCGAGCTTTGACGCTTCGTAATTAGTCGCTAGAATGACCTTATCTGCTACAACGCGTCCCTCAGGGAACTGTAAAGTTGTTTGCATCCCATATGACATTTCAAGCACCGGACTAGATTCATATAATGTCACATTAATTGGTAAACTATCCGCAAGTCCATGCACCAATGCGGCAGGCTGTAATAGTGCACCCTCAGGCACATGAAACCCACGTTTGTAATGAGTGCTTCCCAATCGCTCAAATAAAGCATCTTGATCAAGCGACGCGTGCGGTATATTTAATCCTTCCAAATAGCCTTGAAAGTGATCACATTCACGCAAAGCCATCTCATCAGTTGCTAAATGATGAAATCCATCTTCATACCATGAGCACTTAATATTATTGTCTAAAACATCAGCACGTAGCAATGACAATCCAGACTGGTTTATCCTGTTTACCCGGCGGTATTCAGCAGTTTTTTCTGAAGCAAAAGCACCCGGAAACTGACTGTATTTTACGGCATACCCTGAATTACGGCCTGAGGCCCCTTGCCCAACTTTGCGTGCATCTACTAAGAGAATCTCTTGTTCAGGATTTTGTTTGGCTAATCTGCGAGCCGCAGAGAGCCCTGTAACGCCAGCGCCGACTACAACCCAGGGAACTCTGAAATCACCTGTTAGTGAAGGCTTCTGCTTACGCGGGGGTAAAAATTCAGCCCAACCGTGCATATCGGTCTGAAAAGCACTCGTTTTATTCGAAAATAAAATAGGACTGAACCCCGTGATGAATATTAAGTAATTGATATAAAAATATCATGTAAATTCTCCTCCATCGTTGAACCCTACGGTCTAAGGCTCACATCCGATAAGGTGTATTGGTATGTTATCGATAATTGTCAAGTTTTTGCTCATCCTTATATGAGAAATGAGCACAATGGTAAATCGCACTGCGCAAGTCACTGTCACATCCTATTTAAAGATAAGATCAGTTCGATGAGTACGAGCAATTTGCTTTGCCATCTTTTTATCTACACCGTATGTTTTCGCAATTTTCTTCCACTGTCCAATAGCTACGGCAATTGATTCAATCACTTGCTTCGACTTAATGGGTTTTAGCCCAGCAGTTCTGCCAAAATTAATTAAATCGTCAAGTTCGAAATCGTCACGCTTACCGTTCATACTCATCTGATGCTGGCTTGTCCATTCACCCGATGCATTGTACGAATACGTTACGTCATACGCTGGAGACAATGACCATTCACCATTACGGTCCATAAGAAACGCAATGTTCTTCACATGATCATCCTGGTTTCGAGACAAGACATTAAATATGGCTCGACGAAACTGCTCTTCCAGGGCGCCATTCCCGAGCCCAATCTCACGGATGGTCAATAAGGCTTGTTCGTAGGAGTAGCCGTTCGGGTCATTAAAATCGTAGTGTTGCAATGCAGCCAAAGTCTGAACATGCATTTTATCCGCGTGCCCTGCTTCGTTTACAAATCGATCAAATCGCTTTGTCATAAAGTGACTGCGCCCACCTTCCTCTTGAATTCGACAGGGCATCATGGTGATACCAGCCTCAACAGCCATCTTGTGGTACGCATATTCAACTAAGCCAAAGCCAAGAGGATCAGCAAGCTCTTTATCTCGGTTGTTTGCAACGCCATCGAACTTGAGTAGCCAGTGTTCAAACCCAAGCTCAGCATCCAATTGACCAGAGCGGAATTCACCCGTTGTGGGATGCCAAGCAAGCACCGCTTTGGCTCGCGCACCACCTGCTGACGTGCCCACCTGAAGAATATCTTCGAGTGCTTCGGCACTGCCACGGCCTGTTAACTTACCAGATAAATTTGAACGCTCATCAAGTACTTGGTTCGCTAAATTCACAAGTCGCGATAAATCCACCTCGGTTGATCGGTTAGCGTTAGGCTTTATAGCTGGATCGAATTCCAAAGCACCCATGCCTCGTTTACCGACATAACATAGCCGTTCAACCGGCGTAAAACTGTTGGGTGTCCGCCCATCTTCAGCAAGCCATGCATCTATCAGGCGGTTCCCGAACTTATCCGGTAATACATCTGCCAACAGACCAGGCAAACCTTTGAACGCATCTCTTGGCAAGGCAGGATACGAATAAGGTGCTTCCGCTAAAGGCATGATTAATGGAGACAGTTCGATGCCCGAGGACAAGAAATCGAAGGCGTACTGAAAATACCCCAATGATTGTTCCTCAACCCATGTGACAGCGCCAACTTGGGTGCCCCACAACATCACCTTTGCGGTTGAAACAGCCTGACTCACGACTCTTCATCTCCCCAAACCCAATTAGACTTTCCCGGTGCATTTGGCTTTGCTTTTTTGTTCTTCGTTGATTCAGCCGAAGCGGCTTTATCCAGCAATTTCTTTGGTCTGCTGGCACGCATCCGTTCGGTTTTTGCCGGACGAGTACGTTCCATCGGTCGTACTGTTGAATCAGGAATGAGTACCGATAGATTGCTGGCAATATTAAGCGCCATAAGTACACGTATGAACGAGTCCATTGACCCACCTTCGCCTGATTCTAAACGCCGTAGTGTTCTTGCACTAATACCAGCTTTTTGTGCAAGTTCGATTTGAGGTATGTTCTGCAACAATCGATTGCGCTCCAATTGCTCACCCAGAATGGCAATATGTTTGCTGCTTGTGTGTTTGTTCATTTATTCAGACATATTTGGCCTATAAATTCATTATATGCCATTTATAGGCCAAATATGTCCTACTATTTGAAAGACAATGTGTAAGCATTTTTTTCCTGTTTCGTTTTATTATACTTTAACAAGCCATATATGGCCACTTAACCGAACTATCATTAGAGCGTCACTTGTGAATCCAGGGTTGTACCTGGAAAACCCTTCTTACCCTTTCTTTTCTCTATTAGCGAATTCAATTGTTTCGGTACGTGGGTTCTCGATTGACCAGAGACACCCTCAACGGTTCAGTTAGACAACTCCGTGGCGTAATTTATGAGTGATTACGTAAACATTGTGATCGTTGATTATTACTCTGCGGAGTAATTCCATTGATCCACCGCTCAAGAAGGCTCGGCTCATTAGAGGTGAAATAACGACTGTCATTGTGCGGTGTAGCCACCGTCGACAGGCATGCTGACACCGGTCATGAAGGCCGAATCGTCTGATGCGAGAAACAAGATCGCCTGTGCGATGTCTGCCGTATCGGCAATTCTGCCCAGAGGATGCTTCTTTGCGGCTAGCTTATTTATTTCTTCAGAGACTACTAAACCCATTCTTTGAGCCTGTGAATCGATAGCCTGCTGACCCATTTCCGTATCAACCACGCCGGGATGAACTGAATTGACCCGTATTCGATCACCCTGATTGGCAAAGCTAATGGCAGCAGATTTAGTGAACATCGTGACACCGCCCTTCGTCATGCCATAAAGCGGATCATTGGGTGCAGCGACTAATCCAGCGATGGATGACAGGTTGACGATGGCACTGCCATGTTTACTGTGTTTGCCAGCCTGACGTAAAGCAGGTGCGCACAATTTGGTGCCCAAAAAAACGCTAGTCATATTGACGCTTACCAGCTTTTTCCACTCATCCATAGTGGCCTCTTCGAAGCTTTTTCCAAGAAAGTAGCCGGCATTGTTTACTAGAATGTCTAGCTGATTTCCGCCGACGGTGATCTCTTGAATCACCGCCAGCCAGCCTGATTCAGAGCTTACATCCAGTGTGAGTGCAGTAGCCTGGCCGCCACTATCGTTAATCTCGCATGCCACCTGCTTTACTTGATCAGTCAGAATGTCAGCAAGGAATACGGTTGCACCATTGTGCGCCATCAACCGAGCCGTTTGTGCGCCGATGCCTTTCGCAGCGCCGGTGATTAGAGCTGTTTTATCTATTAGTTTGTTCATTGAACACAGTTAACTGTGTCATAGCGTTTTCGTCAAGTATCCGAAGATTCGGAATTTCAGTATTGGAGACGTATTTAGTGCAGGCCATATCAATGACTCAACACTCGAAACCAGCTGCACGTATCAGCCCAATTCACTGGTTCGGCAGTTGTGCCTGTTTGAGAACAAACTCGCGATAGATTTGTGCTCTCGGGCTGAGCCGAACATCTTTCCGGTAAACCAGATAATAACCGTCAGTGGATTCGTCAGAATCTGAAACCAAGCGTACCAGGCGACCGCTGCTCAGCTCCTCGGACATAACCTGCTCAGTGACCAGTGCAATTCCCTGCCCGTTTAGGGCAAGGTTGTAGAACATGTTGCTGTCCTGGCAAACAATGCCTCGAGAGCTATCGATGGTGTCCAGACCTCGGGCTGCCAACCACTCTCCCCACTGTTCGTAATTAACTTCATGCAATAGCGTGTAGTTCGAAAGGTCTTTAGGGTTGGCAAGACCGGATCGCTGATTTAATAGCTCAGGGGAACCTACCTGAACGATACTCATGGGCATAAGATATTCAGCTTCCATTCCTGGCCAGTCGCACTACCACAGCGAATTCCCAAATCGATTTTATGCAGTTGGAAATCCATTAGTTCTCTAGCGGGTATCAAATGTAAATCAATGTTGTGCTCAGCCCAGAATTGCCCGAGTCTTGGTGCTAGCCAAAAACTGCCGAGTGATGGAGGCAGAGTGATTCTGAGTGGGTTTTGGATCGATTGAGGTCCGGGTTTCAGCTCTCGACTTATGTAATCCAAGCGATCGAACAGTTCGGTGGTGACAGTTCGTAATCGGCTACCTGCGTAGGTCAACGCAAGGTCACGAGAGCTGCGATCAAATAGGCTCTGCTCGTAGTAGCTCTCCAGCAGTCGAACCTAGTGGCTAATGGCAGCTTGAGTGACATGCAGCCCCTTTGTGGCCTTGGTAAAGCTGCCGAGCCGAGCACCGACATCAAATGCCAGCAATGCCTTCAGAGGGGGAAGCTGACGAACCCTATCCATGAATATATCTCATAATGTGTGAAATGTTGTCATTTGATAGTAATGGATGTAACGCCGATTATTGTAGTTCTAAAACGACGAGGCCATCAAACACGTTGTTGACTCGCACTCCCGTATCACACTCTCGCAGACCTGTATACTCGACCAGAACAAAAAACGGGTTCTCAAATTGACTGAAAACGGCAACAAAACCAAAACAGATGCTCATAGTTCATCCGACATGAGCTATGGCGACTATCTGCACCTCGATAGTATTCTCAACGCCCAACACTGCTTGTCACATGCACATGACGAGATGCTGTTTATAATCCAGCACCAGACCAGTGAATTGTGGATGCGGCTTACCCTGCATGAGATCAATGCAGCACGGGTGCATCTGGCAGCAGGTGATTTTGCCCTAGCATTTAAAATGTTAGCTCGTGTATCGCGAATATTCGATCAATTGAATTTAGCATGGGACGTACTGCGCACTCTCACGCCAAACGAGTACATCTCGTTCAGGGATGATCTGGCAAAGTCATCCGGATTTCAGTCACATCAATATCGGCTAATAGAGTTTACGTTAGGTAACCGCAATACCTCAACTATGGATGTTCATAAACACCGCCCGGAGACGATAGCGCTACTGAAGCAGGAATTAGCCATGCCTTCTCTTTATCACGTTGCACTTGATGCACTGTCGAAGGAATTAAATATGACCTTTGACCCGGCCTCAATAACTCTGGACGCTCCACATCAATCCAATGAATCAATCATGGAAGCGTGGAAGACTGTTTATTGCAGCCCCGAAAAGCACTGGGTACTTTACGAGCTGGCTGAAAAACTTGTTGACCTTGAAGACTACTTTCGCCGCTGGCGTTTTAATCACGTCACTACCGTCGAACGCATTATCGGGTTTAAACACGGCACTGGCGGCACAAACGGGGTTAAATATTTACGTGCCATGCTTGAGGTAGAACTATTCCCCGAGCTCTGGCATGTGCGTGGAGCTTTATAATGAACACTAGCCAATCAAATCGATCAGTGTGCCGCAAAGATCTATTTTTGCTACCTGAGAATACCGTTTATCTCGACGGCAATTCACTGGGAGCTCTACCCAAAGCCGTGCCTGAGCGTCTCAATGAAATGCTCAAGGCAGAGTGGGGCCAAGAGCTTATAGGGGGTTGGAATGTTGCTGGCTGGATGGCACAACCTGCCCGCATCGGAAACCTGGTAGCTCAGCTAATCGGTGCGCCTGAAGATAGCGTCGTTATGGGAGACACACTGTCTATCAAGGTGTATCAGGCTTTAGCCGCCGCTATTGAAATGCGACCTGCACGCAAAGTCATTCTTTCTGATAGCGGTAACTTCCCGACCGATTTATACATGGCGCAAGGGCTGATTGATTCACTCAAGCAAGGCCACCAATTAAAAGTATTACCATCCGACCAAATACCGGACGCAATAGACGACAACGTCGCAGTGGTAATGCTTACCCAGGTGGATTATAAAACCGGTAAAAAGTATGACATGCGAACCATCACCTCCCTTGCCCACGACGCCGGAGCGGTTATGATTTGGGATCTGGCCCATAGCGCTGGTGCCATACATGTTGATATTGCCGCGTCACAATGTGAGTTTGCCGTTGGCTGTAGTTATAAGTATCTTAACGGCGGCCCGGGTGCCCCCGCTTTCATCTATGTGCGGCCAGATTTAATTGATAGCATCAAGCCTGCTCTCAGTGGTTGGCTTGGACATGAAGCACCATTTGCATTCGACTTGACTTACCGCCCTTCTCCTGGCATTGAACGCATGCGTGTGGGTACACCCTCTGTATTACAGATGACAAGTCTTGAAACTGCGCTGCAAGTATGGGATGGCATCACCATGCATGAAATTCAACAAGCATCTACAGAGCTATCAGAATTATTTATTCTCGGTGTCGAACAGAGTTGCCCACAGCTCACCCTGATAAGCCCACGTGACGCCTCGCTGCGCGGCAGCCAGGTTTCGTTTTCTTTTGAGCACGGCTATGCGGCGATACAAGCACTAATAGCACACGGCGTAGTTGGTGATTTTCGAGCACCCAACGTAATGCGCTTTGGTTTTACACCCTTGTATATCGATAAAGCAGATATTAATCTAGCAGTGCTCACGATCGTTGAAGTAATAAACAACCATTTGTGGGACAAACCCGAATACAAATTGGCAAACCGGGTTACTTAACTCTGTGCATAGCTTCAGTTGGAATCCTTTAGTGCAGCTTTTATTAACTGCCTCAACTAAATGATGTAAGACTTAAAAACTGCATACTGTTGCTAAATGCAGTCGCTATGTCAGATTACGGTTTGTCGCGTGACGGGTGCAAGCCTTTCTGGCACAAGTGATCAGCTATGTGTTGATTGGAATTTCTGTGATTGAAGTGATTGAGGGGTGGCAGCAAGTCGCCCCTATTCATAATTGCTTGTATTTATAAAGTAGCGCCTCATTGATATGACAGTAATCATCAGGGCAACGTAACAAACGATCCTGATGTTCCAAGTCACTGCTGACGAAGTTTAATAACGGCAGAACTTCAACCTTGATACGTGCTCGGTCCGGGCGTGCATTGATGTAGCTGCGGGCCTCATGAAGATGACCTGAATTGTGGCTATATACCCCACTACGATATTTTTCACCCACGTCATCACCTTGTTTATTAAGGCTGTATGGATCAATTATTTCGAAAAAATAGGGCATAAGGCCTGTAACAGACTGCGCGTCGGCATTAAAACGTGTGCGCACACATTCTGAATAACCGTCATACGAGTTTTCTGTTGATTGACTGGTTCCGTTCGCACGCCCTGCTTCTGTTTCCATAACACCAGGCACATATCGCAAAAATTCCTGAACGCCCCATAAACAACCTCCTGCAAAGAATACCTCTTCAACTTTTATCATTAGATGGTAAATGCATTAGTCCAGCTTATTCTGACATGCCTGCGGCGTAGGCAGTTTTGAATGCGTTCTCCTGAAATACCTTTAATCCAGTTTCAGAAAACTCGATCAATAAAGGATTCGCCGATAATACAGATTTGATTTGCGATGGAGAAATTAGTGCGACATCCAAATCTGGAATGAGCTGAAAAGCAGCCTCAAGTTTGAAGCTAATTGCACCACCAGCAAATTTTCCTTTGGGCATACGTTCTCTTATCACGACTTTATCGACGTTGTAATCACTCATGAGCTTTGCGAACTCTAACTGGAACTGGCGTAGGTCTTCACCTGTATGCCTTTTCTTTAGCGTCAATTTGCGTACCTTACAATCGGGCAAATTAATCTCACCTTTGCCCTGTACAAGCAAACAAATAACCGCATCGCTACCGGTTAAATCTACACCGCAAATTCTCATACTCATCCTTTTGTCGAAGTAGTTAATTATAGCGCCTAATGATGATCTGTCGCCCCACCAAAAGCACACATTAAAATATTCACTTGCATTGTTCAGAAACTAATTGCCTACTAACCAAGCCCATTGCCATTGCCAAAATACGATCGCGACCAGAGAACCCCTCCCACAGATGCCATTTGTGGGCATCAGCTCTGTTAAATCAAATCCTAATCTTCATAGTCCTTCGGTCTGGCACTACCCAGTCCTCTCGCACCAATCTGGATAATATTTTCAATCCAATCCATCTCTGAAGCGCGCTGCAGGTTAGTAGACAAGCCTAAACATCCCCCGCAACCTCGTCTCGCCAATCGATATGCCTGGCCGTAAATGCCGAATCGTTCTCCGTTAGAAAACAGGGTCTGTCTCAGTAGGAAATAAATGGTCTGTCCAGGACAGAAATCAGGTGTGTAAAACTCACCTGAGTTTTGTTGAAATTAGCGCAGGATTACATTTGCAAGTTTTTCCGCCATCATGATGACAGGAGCGTTTAGATTGGCGGTTACATTGTGCGGCATGATTGAGGCGTCAACCACGCGCAGTGCATCAGTCTCGTGAACCAAGCCGTCGGTGTTTGTTACGGAATTTTCGCCTGATCCCATTCGGCAGGTTGAGCTAGGATGGTATTCCGTTGAAGCGTTGGCACGGAGCCAACTCAGTATTTCATCGTCGCTTTGCACGTTTTTTCCGGGGGCTATTTCTTCATCGCGTAAACCATCAAAAGCCGGTTGTGCTGCCATCTCACGTGTTCGTTTGACACCGTTGATCATGGCTCGTCGATCACCTTCCGTTGCGAAAAAATTGTATAAAATTGAAGGATGGTGATTTGGATTTTCTGAACGTAGCATTACATGTCCGCGGCTCTCAGGTCTCATCAAGCCCATAGAGAACATGAAGCCGTCATCGAAGTTTGCTACGGGATCACCCATGTCAGCGGTCATAGAATAGAATTCGTGCTGAAGGTTTGCATAGTCAACATCAGGGGAGCTCTTAAAGAAACAACCCGTCTCGCAAATTGTTGAAGCACCCAATCCAGATTTCAGGAAAATCCATTCAAGACTAATGCGATATTTCCCCAATCCTTTGAACTTTTGAGCCAACGAAACTCCCTTTGGCGTTGCATAGGTGATGGGAACAATTTGGTGGTTTTCAAGATTTTGCCCAACAGCGGGGACACTGGCTATTGTGGTGATATTGTGATCGGCTAAATGGGCAGGGTCACCGACCCCAGATAGCAGCAGAAGCTGAGGAGAGTTGATTGCGCCGCCACATAAAATTATTTCCTGACTAGCCTGGTACCTGATTTTCTCTCCATGTTTTTCGGTAAGAACAGCAACAGCACGCTTTCCATCAAACTCGATTTTGTGAACCAAGGTATTCGTTAAAACTGTCAGATTGTCTCGTTTCATAACAGGGTGCAAATATGCTTTTGCTGCGCTGCATCGCTGGCCGTTTCTTGTGAAGCTTTGTGCAACGTGAAAACCTTCATGCTGCTCGCCATTCTGGTCTGCAGTAACCAGATAACCAGCTTGTTTACCAGCCTTCAGGAATGCTTGATGAAGAGGATGTGTTGCTTTGCAGGTTTCTATTGTTTGCGGTCCGTTGTCACCGCGCCAGTCGCTTTTCCCTTTATCTGATGTCTCCATTTTTCGGAAATACGGCAGACACTTTTCGTAACTCCACTCAGGAAGCCCTTCGTTTGCCCACCTATCATAATCTTTGGGATTGCCGCGATTTGCTACCATTCCGTTTATGGATGAAGAACCACCAAGAACCTTACCGCGATGTTCTAAAATCTGCCGACCGTCGCAGTGTGGTTCTGGTTCACTCACATACCCCCAATCAAAACGCGGGTCGCGTGCTGCCATTCCACATGCTGCAGGCATTTGTATTAGGATACTTCGATCATCCCCCCCTGCCTCTATCAGCAAGACGCGATTGGAAGATAGATCCGACAGCCGGTTGGCTAAAACACATCCAGCTGACCCGGCTCCAACAATGATGTAATCATATATTGGGTTTTGCATCATTTGATCACCCCTCAATAAGATGGCCGACAAAGTTCATCTCATATCTACAGTCGACGGCCTATCGTACCTAGCCTCGAGCAAAATAACAGCCCAGCAACACAACGATCTGTGACTTGAGTTCAATACGGATTTCTGGTTCACATTCAAGCACTCCGCCAGACTCCGATTTGGCTAAATATAGTGCTGACATCGAGGCTGTGAGTTTGACTTGGATGGACATCGCCTACTTAAGGTTTGTTGGGACCCAATAATTTGCTGCAACCCAATAAACCGCATAGTATCGGCATTATCCCGATATTCGGTTACGTAAAAAGAGGATCAGCATGAAAACTCAGTATTTGCAAGCTACACAAGTTTATGGACCAACTCGCTCTCCGGCGGTCTCTCACACGTGTGGACACGTTGTTTTTAAGGCTGTTCAGATATTGGTTGCTAGTACTTTTCTAGTGACCGGTTCAAATCTGTACGCCGCAGACTGTGCGGTAGGTAAAACACTTAAGGACGGTGTGCTAACAATCGCCACCGGTAACCCTGCCTACTTTCCTTGGGTAATGGATAACAACCCCGCTTCCGGCAATGGCTTTGAAGCCGCTGTGGCCTACGAAGTGGCAGATCGTATGGGATTTGCACAAGACAAGGTTGAGTGGACATCCGCCTCTTTTGATCAGTCAATTCAGCCCGGCGCAAAAAACTTCGACTTTAATGTACAGCAGTTTTCAATCACGGAGGCGCGAGATAAAGTTGTAGATTTTTCCCTGCCATATTACTCCGCTGCCATGGCTGTTTTAGTGCGTAAGTCTTCGGTAGATATGGGTGCTGAAGCTACCGTTGAATCACTACGGACGCTTCTTTGGGGCATCGACGCCAACACCACAGCCTTGAAAATGCTGCAGGAGAACATCCAACCTGATAACGATCCGTTGCTCTACGACGATAATGTCAATGTCACTGAGGCTATGAAGGCTAACCAGATTGATGCTGCCTTGTTCGATCTACCTACGGCTCTATATTTGGGGGCTGTCGTGCTTGACGACGGCGTTGTTCTAGGCCAGTTTCCTGCTGAGAGATCCGAAACACCTGATCAATTTGGTTTACTAATGGAACAGAATAGCGCGCTTAAAGTGTGCGTCGATGAGGCGCTGCTGGCAATGACGACAGACGGTACCCTGGCAAGTATTGAAGCTGAGTGGTTACAGGAGACCACTGGTGTTCCTCTCATTAAGTAACAGCTAAAAATATCCGCATCCGCATTCGCAGAAACACCACACAAGAAACAATGAAAAATCGAAGTGCTTCAAGAATAGCATTTGAGGCGAAACAGAAACGCAAGGGCGTGGCGATAGCCACGCTCAGCTCAGTGCTTGTTATAGCTGCACTTGTTTTCCTGGTGCCTTTGGCTCCTGGTTGGGAGAAGGTTCAGAGCAGCTTTTTCAATGCGAATATTCTGCTCTCGACATTTCCATCACTACTTGAAGCATTTGTTTTGGATATCGCCATTTTTCTATGGTCTCTACCAGCCATAGCTGTGCTTGGTCTCCTAATTGCGTTGTCGCGGGATCAAAAGTCGCCAGCAATGTTTCCATTACGCGTTTTAGGTATTGTCTATACAGATATCTTTCGCGGTGTGCCGGTTATTCTAACTATATTCCTTATTGGATTTGGTGTTCCAGGTCTGGGCTTACCTCGTCCGTGGAATAGCCCGTATATCTGGGGATCGCTTGCGCTAATCCTGACCTACTCTGCCTATGTTGCGGAGATTATCAGAGGTGGAATCGAGTCCGTTCATGCCAGTCAACGCTCTGCAGGCTTATCTCTAGGGCTCAGCTCGTCTGATACTATGCGATTTGTCGTCTTGCCCCAGGCATTGCGCCGAGTTGTACCCGCAAATATGAATATGTTAGTAGCGTTACAAAAAGATGTCGCTCTGCTCTCCTTTATAGGCCCTGTCGAGATACTGCGTCAAGCGGGTGTGCACAAGTCGCTACTGGCTAACTTCACACCTTATGTAGGTGCAGCCCTCATTTTCCTTGCCGTCACTGTCCCAGTGACGCGCTACGCTGATTATTTGTTGGCAAAACAGCATCGGGAGCGATCCTAGTGGCTCAGGAAAAATTACATCTCAAGGATGTATATAAATCCTTTGGCGATATATCTGTATTGAATGGTATTGACTTATCTGTCGCTGAAGGAGAGATGGTTTGTCTCATAGGCTCATCTGGGTCTGGTAAGTCGACACTGCTTAGGTGTATTAATTTGCTGGAACCGATAGACAACGGAGAAATACGTTTAAACGGTGAGGATATTTCCGAACCCGGTCTTGACCCACAACTGGTTAGGCAGAAAATAGGATTGGTTTTCCAGAACTTTAACTTGTTTCCACATATGACCGCTCTTGAAAACGTCATGCTTGCACCGCGTCGCATCTATCGTAATTCACGCGAAGCTTTGACAAAGCAGGCCGAAGAATTATTCGGCAAGTTCGGTCTCGATGATCGTATGGACCATTACCCAGACCAATTATCGGGTGGACAGCAACAACGTGTTGCGATTGTTCGTGCGCTGGCGATGAAACCTCAAATTATGCTCTTCGATGAAGTTACATCAGCGCTTGATCCAGAACTAATAGAAGAAGTGCTGGATGTGTTGCGGCAACTTCAGCGACAAGGTATGACCATGATTCTGGCGACTCATGAAATTGGATTTGCGCGCGAAGCCGCAGATACTATTTGTATGTTGGATGACGGAAAAATAATAGAGAAAGGTCCGCCACACGTTATTTTCGAAAACCCGAAGGAAGATCGAACGAGACAGTTTCTTTCGTCAGTGCTGAAAAGCTAACTTTGTTACCTTCGCCGGGATATCCTGCGGATAATGCCTCGGCACGGATCATTGAGAAGAAGTCACTGGATAAGCGACTGCGCTAGAAACAATAGAAAAAGGGTACTGTCCTTTATTTGTTGAGAGCAACAACGGCTCCACGCTCGCCGCATAGATAGTTCTTGAACAAGTGAGGATATGAACAAAAACACTAATGGACGGGGCATCCTTTTTATGATCGCCTCTATGATAGCCTTTTCGGCAGCTGACACATTGGTCAAGCTTTCAACGTCACTAATTTCACCGGCTCAAGTATTATTTTATTTACTTGGCGGTGCTTTGGTAATTTTTGCGATTATGGCAAAAATGCAGGGTGATAGGCTAATTGACCTGAGAGCGTTTTCTCCCATTCTATTGCTTCGCTACTTTACTGAAATTGCTGGCATGGTGGGGATGGTTATGGCCTTGGCAAGTGTTCCACTCTCTGTCGTTGGAGCGATTACACACGCGTCAGCTATGTTAGCTACCGTGGGTGCTGTTTTATTCTTGAAAGAAAATGTCGGTTGGTGACGATGGTGTTCCATCGTTGTTGGATTTGTCGGCGTACTACTTATCGTTCAACCCGGAGCCATTGAGTTTGATTTCGCGGTACTTTGGGCAATACTCGCTGTGGTGGCACTGTCGGTCCGTGACCTGACTACACGATTGGTGCCAGCAGATATGGCGTCGGCCAGTATCGCAACATACACAATGGCAGCAGCAGTTCCTTTTACGATTGGATGGGTCATATTCAATGGAGAAAGATTATTACCGGAGCAGATCAACTGGTTTGTGATCATTCCTATGGTGGTTTTAGGCGCGATAGGTTATATGCTATTGATCGCTTCACTTCGTATGGCCGAGGTGTCGGTTGTTTTGCCATTCCGCTATTCACGAATAATTTTTCTGTTTATTCTAGGCGTATTGGTGTTTGGAGAAAAACCCGACGCCCTGATGCTTTTAGGGGCAAGTTTAATAGTTGTTTCTGGCACATATATGATGTGGCGTGAACAACTTGCAAAACGTATGCGTGAATAGTCCAAAGCAACGTGAGAACATGCTTAAGCCATCAATAACCCACCATCAATATTAATTGCCTGACCAGTGATATTACGTGCCGCTGGCGACGCTAGAAAAACCACCAGCGCTGCTACTTCCTCGGGGGTGTTGGCTTGCCCGTTTGGAATTATCGAAAACATTTTCGAGCGAGATTCTTCCAATGATATCCCCTGCTCTTGTGCATCACGTGCAATCAGACCGCTGACAATGTCGGTCTCTGTGGTGCCGGGGCAGACGGCGTTTACCGATATCCCATGCGGCCCAAGGTGATAAGCTGCCATACGCGTCATCGCTATCAGTGCTCCTTTGGTGCCGGCGTATATAACGTTTGATGAATTGTGGAAGCCCTTGCCCGCAATTGAAGCCATGTTAATGATGCGACCACTACCCTGCTCGATCATTTGTCGGGCTGCACCTTGCATGGCGAAAAACGCACCCTTGGCGTTTACACGGGTAATATTGTCCCAGTCGCTTTCAGTCAGTTCCAGTAGCCCGGCGCGGCGTGTGATACCCGCATTATTGACCAATACGTCTATGCGACCATGTTCCTCCATCACCTGAGTTAGAGCGGCGTCGATGGCGTCCTTATCCCCCATGTCTGCCACAATCCCGTCGAACGGGGCAGCATTAATGGCTTCTGCATTGATGTCGAGCCCAATAACCTGATCGCCTTGATCCAAAAATGCCTTAGCTGTCGCCTGGCCGATCCCTTTCGCTGCGCCGGTGACAATTACAACTCTTTTCATGATTAGAAATCCATTCAGTTTGCAGTAAGCCTATTTCAGAAGATCAGGTTGACACCTAAACGACTAACAATATAGCATTTGTGAATTCAGAATTCCGAATTCATATTAATGCGCACACTGCCCGCCCGCTCTGATCTGACCGTGCAAACCCACGAGGTGCTGCGTGCCGCCATTATCTCAGGCGAGCTATCACCCTGTGCGCCTCTGGCACAGGAGGAACTGGCGGAACGACTCGGCGTTAGCCGCCAACCGATAAGCCATGCACTGAAACTGCTCAAACAAGAAGGCCTAGTGGTAGACCGAGGACGCAAAGGTCAAATGGTTGCACCGATTGATGCCGAGCGCTTACTGGCGCTTTATCAGGTACGAGGTGCACTTGACCGGCTGGCAGCGCAATTGGTGGCCAGCGCTGCACCGCTACTCTCAACCACCACCGATCAACTTGAACAACTCATAGAGCAGTGCCGCATTGCTGATTCCAACGGCGATATTGCATCAATGGTTGAGGCCGATATCGCGTTTCACCGCTTGCTGCATACGCTCTCCGGCAACGGCGAAATTGCTACCGCCACTGAGACGTTGTGGCCACACATTGAACGGGCGATGCATACGGTACTGGTGCATCATCCAGTGCGATCAGATATTTGGCGCGAACATCGTGCAATTGCCGACGCCATTATTGCCGGTGATGCACTAAAGGCTGGTGAACTGGCAGCGCAACATGCCGAAGTTGCAGGCGCTAACACCCACCAACGTTTACTCGAAATTCAAACCGACACCACTAAACAATCCTAAACAGGAAATCTAGATGAAACTGACGACAGAGCAACTAAAGGAATTTGACGAGACCGGATACCTTTTTATGCCCGGCATGTTTTCGCCCAAAGAGGCAGAGGTGCTCGCCGCAGAAGCCAAAGTGGTATACGCCTCCCAAAGAAAAGAAGTGTGGCGCGAAGAGTCGGGTGTAGCTCGAACTGCGTTTGCAGCCCACACATACAACGAAGGATTTCGTCGCCTTGGTGCGCACCCGCGATTGATAGAACCGGTTGAACAGTTGTTGAATGGCCCTGTCTATATGCATCAATTCAAAGTCAACGCAAAAGTGGCATTTGACGGCGATGTATGGCAGTGGCACCAGGACTATGGCACCTGGAAACGCGATGACGAAATGCCAGAACCACGAGCAATGAACATCGCGGTATTTCTGGATGACGTCACTGCTGCTAACGGACCACTGTTGTTCATTCCCGGCAGTCACAAACTCGGAGTAGTAGAAGCCGGCCACGATCTGGAAACCACATCGTACCCGCTCTGGACACTTAGCCGTGAAAAGGTAAAAGAACTGGCGGAGCAAGGTGGTTGTGTAGCACCTACCGGTCCAGCTGGCAGCATGCTGGTATTTTCTTCCTTGCTCGTACATGCAAGCCCAGCCAATATTTCACCGTTTGATCGAACTATTGCGTACCTGTCGCTGTGTCATGTTGACAATCACATCCGTGCATTTAACCGTGAAGAATGGATAGCTCATCGTGACTTCACACCCATAACTGCGATGGACGATAACTGCCTAAGCGAACTTGTCGATAAACTGGCAGCGACCGGATAAACTGAATGTATCTATATAATGAGCTGATGGCACGTGCCGATGCCAACAAGCCGGTTCGCACAGGACTCATCGGTGCTGGTAAATTTGGCAGTATGTTTTTATCGCAAGTTCCAACCACACCAGGACTTGTTGTTAGTTGCATTGCAGATCTGGATCCCGCGCGGGCACAGCAAACCTGCCGCAATGTTGGATGGTCACAAGAACTGATCGACTCGGTTACGTTTACCGATGACGCCAACGCGATGATGTCCAGCGGAGCCATTGATGTGGTCGTTGAGGCGACCGGCAACCCTGCCGCTGGTATTGCTCATGCGCGCGAATCCATTCGAAACGGTTTGCATATCGTGATGGTCAATGTAGAGGCCGATGTGCTTGCAGGTGCCCTGCTCGCACGTGAGGCAAAACAGGCTGGAGTGGTTTATTCGATGGCCTATGGGGATCAACCAGCTCTCACCTGCGAATTAGTGGAGTGGGCACGATCTACTGGGTTTGAAGTCATCGCTGCAGGCAAGGGTACCAAGTATCTGCCTGCCTATCACGCTTCAACCCCCGATTCAGTATGGGACCATTATGGGCTGACCAGTGAGCAAGCTGCTGAAGCCGGTATGAACAGCCAGATGTTCAACAGCTTTCTGGATGGCACCAAATCTGCGCTAGAAATGGCAGCTATAGCCAATGCTGCCAATCTGGCAGCCCCCGCAGACGGCTTGCTATTTCCACCAGCCGGTATGGATGATCTGGCTCATGTACTGCGCCCGAAAGCCGACGGTGGAACACTGGCCAGTAAGGGGCAGGTGGAAGTCGTAACATCGCTTGAACGTGACGGTCGACCAGTATTCAAGGATCTGCGCTGGGGTGTCTATGTCGTGATAGAAGCACCCAACGACTATGCAGCAGCGTGTTTCAGACAATACGGTATGAACACAGATTCAACCGGTAGATATTCTGCGATGTATAAACCCTTTCATTTGATTGGCCTTGAACTGAACATCTCTATATTGTCAGCCGCATTACTAAATCAGCCAACCGGCAGCACCCAGGCATTTAATGGCGATGTAGTAGCCACTGCTAAAAGAGATCTTAGAGCCGGTGAAATGCTTGATGGTGAAGGCGGCTATACAGTGTGGGGTAAACTCTACCCGGCTAACACATCATTAAAGATTGGCGGACTGCCAATAGGCTTAGCCCACAACATGAAGTTGAAACACGATATTGCTTTAGGACAGCCAGTTTGCTGGAATGATGTAGTGGTGGATGAGAGCTTGCAGGCAATACGTATACGGCGACAGATGGAAACAGAGTTCGCCTGAGTTGTGACGGCTTGATAAAATAATAAAACACTGTCTAAACATTGTTGGCCGAACGCCAATGCATACATCCAATACTCTTGAGAAGATTCGGTCATGATTTGTACTATTCATCACGTTAACTTACCTGCCAACGATGTCCGTGCTTCAGCGCGCTTCTATTCAAATATTGTTGGCATGGCGGAGGGTAGCTGGATTTTTCCGCCTGCTGAACAGGTTGGTCATATTAGTGCTGATCCTGAGAAGCTGACACTCTTCCCAACCTCTACTACTAGTGAGGGTGAGAATGCGGGCTTGCATCTTATTCGACCTGAGCCTGCTTTTGCACGCAATAATCAGCTCGATCACAATCCGTCAATCGGTGGCCATGTCGCGTTGCAGGTCAAGAGCCTTGATGTAGTCATTAATCGGCTGAAAGCTGCTGGTATTCCCTATTCACTCACCGGCACTTTTGCAATACCGGGTATGCGGCATTTATATGTTTATGATCCCAGTATGAATTTGATCGAGATCAATGAAATGGTGTGATACTTTTCTGGTCAACAGCAAACTTGTACGAGCTGCTACTCAGGCAAGAGAACATCACATTAGAATATTTTTAATGCCGCTTTTTAAAAGCTTAGTTATCCTGGCGTCTATTTTGCGCCTATCCACCACTGGGTACCAAATGGTACAAATGCCACTGCTGAACTTTCTAAAGCCACCCACTACGCGCGCAATCACACGGTCATAATCAGATTCAATTTCATAAGACGGATCCAGCAGAAATGTATCGTGATGCTATACAGTGGCCTAATGCAGCAACTAACACAAACGTTAAAGCCACAAACAAGGTTCCCGAGCATTTGAGTAAATGAAAAAAGACACTAACGTACGAGGTATTCTTTTTATGATCGCCTCCATGGTCGCCTTTTCGGTAGCCGACACATTGGTCAAGCTTTCCACATCATCAATTTCACCTGCTCAGGTGTTGTTTTTTTTACTTGGTGGCGGATTGATAATATTTGCGCTAATGGCAAAGCTACAGGGCGATAGATTAAATGATCCAAGAGCGTTTTTACCCATTTTATTGCTTCGATACTTCACTGAAATTGCTGGCATGGTGGGAATGGTTATGGCCTTGGCAAACGTTCCAATTTCAGTCGTTGGCGCAATCACACAAGCTTCCCCCATGCTAGCTACAGTGGGCGCTTTTTTATTCTTGAAAGAGAATGTCGGTTGGCGACGTTGGTGTTCTATTGTTGTTGGATTTATCGGCGTGCTACTTATCGTTCAACCTGGCGCCATTGAGTTTGATTTCGCCATATTTTGGGCAATACTCGCTGCGCTGGCACTGTCGATCCGCGACCTGACTACACGGTTGATACCAGCAGATATGGCGTCGGCTAGTATCGCGACATACACGATGACCGCAGCAGTTCCTTTTATGATCGGATGGGTCTTATTCAATGGCGAAAGCTTATTACCGGCGCAGATCAACTGGTTTGTGATTATTCCTATGATGGTCTTAGGTGCTATCGGCTATATGCTGTTGATTGCTTCAATTCGCATGGCTGAGGTATCTGTTGTTATGCCATTTCGCTATTCTCGAATTATTTTTCTGCTTGTTTTAGGCACTTTGGTGTTCGGAGAGAAACCAGATGCCTTGATGCTGATAGGCGCAAGTTTAATTATTGTTTCAGGCATCTACATGATGTGGCGCGAACAAGTAGCAAAAAAACTACTTAAATAGTTCGGCTGATCCCAGCCCTACAGAAGCCGATCTTTCACTTGCGGATGTTCCTGGCTGCCCAGCAACCCATTCTTCTGCAATCACTTTAAGCAAAAATGTCTCCCTCTCAACTGAGAGCCCTTTTTTGTCACTGTTGGCAATTACAATGTCATTATGTGCAATTGCTTCATAAATATTCACCCATAGCGGCTTCATGCCATTATTCAGTTCATAGGGCTCCAAAGCTGTTTTACCCAACTCCCTATCAATATCGCAAACATAACAATGTGAGATCATGTGAATGATATCTGCGGTCGGTTTGTACCACGGACGGTACTCGTCATAACGTGCAAAGGGTTTAACGTTGCGTACGTTCTTCGCCCCGGTTTCTTCTCGTAGTTCACGCTTCAGGCCTTCAACGAAATCCTCACCCTCGTCTATGCCACCACCCGGTAGACTGTAGTCGTGATAGCGTTCTGTATATAACAGTAAGATATTCTCACCTTCAATCACAATACCTCGCGCGGCGTGACGCACCACGAGCGTAAGCTCACTTTCAGGATTGATATCACCAGGAGATACATCGGGATGAAAAACTGTTTTTAAAAGTCGCATATATTGGAACTTAACGATACTAGTGGTGTTGAATTGAGCTTAGTTGTGCAAGTGTAATTCCAAAGATACAAATAGTAGCCTGTTTAAAGAGCAAGATGAGTCCCGCCATAATGTGTAGACTATTGAAACCCTACTGTGGTACCACATGGTCTGTCACCGAACAGAGACAAAATAGTGAATACCGAACCGTCGGCCAACGAGTTTAAACCTGAGGAATTGGCGCGCACCTACGACAATATTGGACTCACTAGAGGGCTTGGAGCCATTACAAGAATTTCAATGTATGCGTTTCGTACTCCGTGGCTGGTGGCTATTGCTCTAATCTCCACAGTCATAGCGGCTTCTCTGCAATTACTCATCCCAATTTTATTGGGACAAGCGATCGATCAATCTCAGCAACTGTTAACCGGTGCAACCCAATCTGGTAGCGGTGATGCATTGGATGAGGCACAGGCCGGCCTGTGGACAACGGCTTGGTTGGTGCTCAGTGTGTGGATACTGCGCGGCATCTTTACCACATTGCAAAACTACTTCGCAGAATCTGTCGGTCATCATACAGGCTACCTATTGCGGCTGGCCTACTACGAGAAAATTCAAACTTTGAGCTTTGGATTTCACGATCGTGTGCACTCCGGTGATCTAATCACTGCGGGCATGCTTGATGTCGAGGGTATACGGGTGTTTTTTTCCACCGGACTAGTCAGGGTGACATTGCTAAGCGTGTTAATCGGCGCCGGTGGTTATCTCCTGATTTCAACGGATCTCATGCTAGGTCTGATGGCGATGAGTTTTGTACCCTTTGTTGCCTGGCAATCATCCACCGCGCGACTCAGGCTACGAGCTACTTGGCTGGCTGTACAGGAACGGCTGTCGGATTTGGGTAGAGTGATGGAGGAGAATCTTAGTGGTATTCGTGTCGTGAGAGCGTTTGCGGCACAGCATCATGAGATCGCCAAATTTGCTCACACATCGGCGTTGGCGCTTTCGCTTGCACAGGAGCGTGTTCGTATTAGGGTTAAAAGTTCAAGCACAATGACGTTGTCCTTTTTTGTCGCCATGGGACTGGTGCTGTGGTTTGGTGGAGGCAAAGTCATTGCTGGTGACATTAGCGTGGGCACACTCGCCTCCTTCCTGACATTCATGACTATTCTTCAAATGCCGGTTCGTCAGCTTGGGTTGTTGGTGAACTCCTTTGCAAGGGCCTCTACTTGCGGTGCCCGTGTATTTAAACTATTAGACCTGGAACCGGAGGTCGCTGATTCACCAGAAGCGTTACCACTTGCCCTTTCCGAAGGCCGACTTCAATTTGACAATGTCGATTTTTTCTATCCTGGCATTACTAATCGCTCGGCGTTATGCGGTATCAGCTTTGAGGCGCACAAAGGTGAGACCATCGGCATTATGGGACCACCCGGCAGTGGCAAATCAACCATTGCACAGTTAATTCCACGGTTTTATGACGTCTCAAGCGGATCCATCTCGATAGATGGACAAGATATCCGAGCGGTGACACTGCAATCACTTCGACGGGCAGTCGCTGTTGTGCAGCAAGAGAGTTTTCTGTTTACCACAAGCCTTGAGAACAACATTGCCTATGGAGATCCCTGGGCCCGCGATACGCGTATTGAGCGAGCAAGCGAATCAGCACAGCTGCATCGATATATCATGGAGCTGCCAGACGGCTATCGGACAGTGGTCGGAGAACGTGGAGCATCTTTGTCGGGTGGGCAGCAACAGCGGATGTCTATCGCCCGCACTTTACTGCTTCAACCAGCCATCTTGGTGTTTGACGATTCAACAGCTGCGGTTGATGCAACAACCGAGCGCCGCATTCGTGAAGAAATACAAGCGGGTGCTTCGGAGCGCGTGACCATTATCGTCGCCCATCGACTCAGTTCACTTATGCACGCAAATAAAATCTTGTTCGTTGATGGTGGGCGCATAATCGAATCTGGCAGCCACGAAGAATTGCTAGCGCTCCAAGGTCGATATCACGCCTTGTACGAGTTGCAAGTAAACCCTGCCCCATTTGCGGAGAACACTTGATGCCTCCTGTACATGAATCTGGACACGCACAGACGGAAGATGATGATGCTGATATGCACGCCAACCGGCCACCACACGCTGTCGTAGGCTCGCATAAAATAGATGAGGAGATGTTCGGTAAGGTATTTGATCCTCGCGTTATCCGGCGCATCTGGCATTTCGTTAAACCCTACCGTCGCGAAGTTATTTTCTCTGTATTTGCTGTCCTGGTCTTCACCGCCACACAACTTTCCATCCCACTAATCATCCGGTATGCCATTGACGACGGTTTGAGCCCAGCTGCGGGTAGTCGCTCAGCGCTATTAACCTCTTTACTCCTGTTTGGCGTGGTAATAATAATAAATTTTTGTGCAAGCTATTTGCAGGAAAATATTGTAGGGCGAACGGCGGAAAAAGTACTTTTTGATATACGCGAAGCTATGTTTTCTCATCTGCAGTACGTCTCTTTATCATTTATGGACAAAACCGAAACTGGACGACTCATGTCCCGGTTACAGGGGGATGTCAATGCAATGCAAGAGTTTCTCGAAACATCTGTAATATCAATCGGAGATATTGTACTGCTGTTCGGCATTGTCATATCGATGCTATACCTGAACGTGCAACTCGGACTACTGACAATCGCTGTTTTACCGGTGTTATTAGTAGTACGAATTTACTGGCTACCCCGAGCGCGCTTAGCCTTTATGGCTGCGCATGAGTCCAATTCTGTTGCCAACGGTGCATTAGCTGAGGCGATCCACGGAGTCAGAACCGTGCAGAGTATGGATCGCCAGAGCGTGAATTTGTCTCTATACCAAGAGAAAGCAGCCAATAATCTGAGCGCACACCTAACGGCTGCAAAGTTTGCGCAGGTCATGGTACCAATCGTTGACAGCCTGACGGGAGTAGCTATGGCCATAGTCGTTGTCATTGGGGGTTCTCTGGTACTCGATCAGTCGTTGGAAGTAGGAGTCATGGTTGCATTTCTATTCTATATACAACGTTTTTTTGATCCAATCCGTTCACTAACCATGCAGTACTCAGTAATGCAGCGAGCGATGGCATCGGGGCAGCGGCTGACTGAGGTGTTAGATGTACCACTTCATATTCAGGATTCTGATAATGCAATCGCTTTGGCAGAAGACACTGATGGCTCTATCTTGTTTCAAAACGTAACTTTTGGTTATGATCCAAAATTCCCAATACTTAGAAATATTTCTTTTGAAGTCAAATCGGGGCAAACTGTCGCGTTAGTGGGGCCGACCGGATCCGGTAAATCGAGTGCAGTTGCGTTAGTACATAGATTCTACGATGTGCAAGAGGGTCAAGTCATTGTAGGTGGGCATGACGTTCGAGCATTGACTCAGGAATCGTTGGGACAGCAGATAGCGATGGTGTTGCAGGAGCCGTATTTGTTCACCGGTACTGTCGAGGAAAATATTCGTTACAACAAAAGTACAGCAACACGAGCTGATGTAATCGCCGCTGCAGAGGCCGTCGGTGCCCATGATTTTATCGAAGCCTTAAGTGATGGCTACGACACGGTGTTGGGTGAGCGTGGTGGAAATTTATCACAAGGGCAACGTCAGCTCATAAGCTTTGCCCGAGCGTTAGTTGCCAATGCGCGCATATTGGTGTTGGACGAAGCGACTGCGAGTATTGATAGCTATACAGAAATGTTGATACAAAAAGCTCTGCGAACACTACTAAAAGGCCGGACCGGGCTGGTCATCGCTCATCGATTAGCCACAATTCGTAATGCTGATCATATCATTGTGTTGCAAAACGGCACACTGAGCGAACAAGGCACCCACGAAAATTTAGTAGCCGCTGACGGTCTCTATGCGAGTCTGTATAGCGCAAACTACGCCTCTTTTGACGATATCCCAGTCATCGATTCGGAGTAAAGTGAAGTACACACTCAGATGGAGTCTTTTGAACGCATGATGCACAACTGGATGCAAAGCGCAGCGACAAGTTATGACAGCTGCATTCGAGACACGTTGAACTGGATGCTGGAGCGTGGATCATTGGATGGCGGTTTACTCAACACCAAAGTCAATGCATTAACCGGACAGCCGTATGATCACCAATCCGGTTTACGTGGGCCGGATTATACCTATGGCTGGATTCAAGGACGTGGGTTGGAAGCACTGGCAACTTTCGCCGAGTACTACAGTGTTATTGATCCGCCATTATCCGAGCGGCTCAGTGATGCGGCTATGGCGTTGTATAAAATTCTTGCCAGGCTTCAGGAGCGTGACGGGCACGCGTATTTTTTGTACGACAAAACCATGCTACCAATACGCCAAGGGACAAACGGGATTGAGTCGCAAGGGCCGGCTGGGTCGATTTTTACCTACTCCGATGCCTTTGTCGCGAAAGGGCTGGTTGCCGCTTCCTGCCAATTTGACTCTGCTCGCAGTGAGGAGCATATTGCCTATCTTCAGGATGTAGTAGATGCGATTGAGGACGGTCGTTTTCAGATGGATGAAACGCGCGAACTCTGTCATGAAAATGCACGTGGCGAACCTGATGACTTCGGTTCCAGAATGATTCTGTTAGGCGCTGCAGGTGTTCTGCATCGTTGTAAGCGATCCACCGACACAGAATTTGCCGATCGATTCATCAGTGATGTGCTTGAGCGCTATTTCGATCCGGTCAGCGGGCTCTTGCTAAACGTTCCCGGTAAAGACACCTGCAATGTTGGCCACGCGATTGAGTTCTGCGGATTTGCCTTCGAGCATGCGTACTACCAGCCCGATGCCCCATACATTGCAAAACTGGTGTCGATTCTTACACGCAGTCTGGAAGCTGGATTGCAGGGTCCGGGTATTGCACTTTCGTTGTCTGCAACAAGCGGTAAGACGGTATCCCCGTATTACCCGTGGTGGCCGATGCCTGAAGCAATTCGTGCCTGTTCCCTAGGCATTCAGTTGACTGGCAACACAGTCTTACCTGAACTCTGGAAACAGGCGGATACAGCGTTTTTCAATAACTACTGGCAAGCATCACAACGCTTTGGCTATCAGAGCAGAACCATAGATGGGCCAGTCGACTTCGTACCAGCGACTCCCGATCTTGATCCTGGTTACCATACCGGTCTAAGCTTGCTGGCTGCCATCAGGGCCATGAATGAAATTAGTGCCTCTAAGTAAACCTGTCCGAGAATAGCGTTCGCGTCCTAGAGCATCTGGAACTATGCGTCAATGCGCGCCCCGTTTTGTGCATCAAAGAGCTGCACTAAGGCTGGGTCGACAGAAATCTGTAGGGTGTCGCCAGGTGCCGCATCGAATCTCTCGCGCAACAGAACGGTCAGCGGTAGCCCTGCAAGCGATGCTTGCAATAAGGTTTCCGAACCTGTCTGTTCGCTAGACTCTATTGCGGCCTGTAATCCTTGGCTTTTGCTGACCTGCTGCAAGTGTTCAGGTCGGAAGCCGATAAAAAACTTCCCATCCAGAAACCGGTACATTGGTAGTGATAGCGACTGGTTATCGGCAAACACAACGTCGTCCGATCCCGCATTGGAGGTGACAGGAAAAAAGTTCATTGCTGGAGAGCCGATAAAACCTGCAACGAACTTGTTGACCGGTTTGTCGTAAAGCTCGAGTGGCCGGCCCACTTGTTCTACATTGCCTTCGCGCATAACAACAACGATGTCGGCCATGGTCATCGCCTCGATCTGATCATGGGTCACGTAGATAGTCGTTGTGCCCAGCCTTTTGTGCAATGCCTTCAGTTCGGCCCGCATTTGCACCCGCAACTTGGCATCCAGGTTGGATAGTGGTTCGTCAAATAGAAACACTTGCGGCTGCCGAACGATCGCACGCCCCATCGCAACTCGTTGACGTTGGCCACCGGATAATTGTTTTGGGTAACGATCAAGCAGTTCGTCAATGCCCAGAATCTGGGCGGCGTTGGTGACGGCGGTTTTGATCTCACCCTTAGATTTCTTCAAAAGCCGAAGCGAAAACCCCATGTTCTGCGCCACGGTCATGTGCGGGTAAAGGGCATAGTTCTGGAAGACCATGGCTATATTGCGGTTCTTGGATTCCACATCGTTGATGAGTTTGTCGCCAATGTAAACATCACCACTAGTGATCTCTTCCAGACCCGCGATAAGGCGCAAGATGGTTGACTTGCCGCATCCGGACGGTCCGACCAGTGCAACAAAGGATCCATCAGGGATCGCAAAGGAGATACCGTGGAGCGTTGCGAGTTCACCGTACGACTTTCGTAAATCTTTAATTTCAACTGTTGCCATCTGTCTTTTTTCTCAACCTATTCTTTCATTCCACTTGAGGCGATGCCTTCAACAAAATTTCGCCGCAACAGAACGAAAGCTAGTACCGAGGGAATCATTACGGCTGCGGAGGCGGCGCTGAGTAGCGATAATTCAACCGTGTATGCGCTTTGGAAATTTGCTAAACCTACTTCGATTGTAAAGGCTGACTTGCGCGTCATCACGATAATCGGCCAGGCAAATGTCGTCCACGCCTGGAAGAAGGCCAAAACGGCCAGCGCGGCCAACGGACCTTTTAACAATGGCAGAACAATGTGCCCGAATATCCAGAATTCGCCTGCACCGTCGATGCGAGCCGCCTCTAACAGGTCGTCTGGTATGGAGGCAATGACATTCTGGCGAATCAGAAAGATGCCGAAGCTCATCACTAGGTAACCGATCAGCAAGCCACCGATGCTATTCAGAGCCCCAAGTGCTTTTACCTGAAAATACAGAGGGATCATATATACCTCGAATGGTATGATCGCCGTCGCCAAGAAAAGCACAAAGATGATGTTGATGCTGCGAAACGGGAATTTGGCAACAACGTAGCCGGCCAACGCCGATGTGGCCACAATAGCGATGGTCGACAGAACCGCAAAGGCTAGGCTGTTGAATATCCAACGCAGCAGCGGTGTCTCGGTGAACACCTTGCGGAAGTTCTCCAATGTTGGATCTTTTGGAAATATGCTGGGCGGCCAACTCAGAATTTCCGCTGGAGTTTTGAATGCGTTCGAGATCAATAGAATCAGCGGCAGCAATAGCAGAAAGCAGATCAGAAACAAAGTGACATCGATGAAGAAGTTGTTGCGCTGGGTACGGGCTTTATCTGACATGCTCACCTGCCCTCTTTGGTCCGTAGCAACCCAAACTGAACAGCGGTTAGCAACAGAACAATAGCCAGAAGAATAACGGCTTCGGCAGCAGCATAGCCTACGCGGAAGTTCTGGAAGCTGTTTTCAAGCATATCCAGCACAAGCACCCGCACCAGCCGTCCCGGCGCGCCTTGGGTATCTGAAGCCAGCACATAGACCTGTGCATAGACATTGAAACCGGAAACCAGCGTAACCACCGAGACATAGAGCGTGATCGGTTTTAAAAGCGGCACTGACATATAAAGGAATGATTGAATGCCGCTTGCACCATCTAATTGGGCCGCCTCATAGACAGATTTCGGTAGATTTCTGAAGCCAACCAGATAAATTAGTACACCGTAGCCAAGGGCTTGCCAGGAAACAAGAATAATAATACAAACCAATGATAGGACTGGGTCGAATAACCAGGGCTTGGCATCGCCACCGAGGGCTACGATGATGGCGTTCAGCGGTCCAAGTTTGGCATCAAAGATCCACTTCCAGGCCATTGCGGCCGGTACTAGCGAAACGACATAAGGAATAAACACCGCGGTTTCGTAGAAGCCGGCAAATCGACTTCTGGTTCGGTGATAGATAACAGCTGCAAGCAACATGGATGCAGGAATCGTCACTATCATAGCGCCGAAGGCAATGATCGCCGTATTGCTCAGAGCTTCGAGGAAAAAATCGTCCTGGAAAAGTTCTACAAAATTGTCGAACCCGATATAAAGCTTGTTCTTGGACAGCAGGTTCCATCGGAACATACTCAGGCGCAATGTTTCGAAAATCGGAAACATCCGTACCCACCCGAATATTATGAGTGTCGGTAGAATCGCAACTACCGCGAACCAAAAACGCTTCCTGCGAAGCATGTCCCGTCTCCTCTCAAACAGTGAATCTGTCAGTTAAATTGTTAGTGAACCCGGCACTGAAAGCGTACCGGGCGGTTTTTCACTAATTTAGTTACTTCGCCAGAATACCTGCGCGATCAAGGATCTTATTGGTCTCCTCAGCTGCGGAGTCCAACATTGCCATCATGGCGGCATCATCACCAACAAGTGATTCGTCGACAAAGGCCTCGACCAACTTGGCGGCAAAGCGCGTCAGAATTTCGTTGATCGGCTCGATTGACGGCAGCGTGAAGAACACGTAGTTGTCAGGCAGGTCTACGAATGCCGAGAACTGGGGTTTGGCCGCGACCACGCCAGAATAGTCTACGCCGCCACGATTGGGCAACCAGCCTACGTTGTCCAGCATCCACACAAGATGCTCGGGCTCATTTGCGGCAACCGCAAAATCCCAGGCCGCTTGTTGGGCCTCGTCGGACCCACCGGATACATAGAGGTTCACAGGTAGAGCAATAGACCCGCGCGGAAGCAATGCGGTTTTGTAGTTAAGATCGGGGGCCTTCTTTTCAGTATCACCTATCACCCAGCTTTCGCGAATGAACATGGCCGTCTGTCCACGCTGGAACGCAGTAGAGTCGGCAGGCATGTCTGCGCTGACTGTTTTCTCTCCACTGACTGCATTGACGTACTGTCGCAAGGCTGCGAGGCCTGCATCGCTTGCGTAACCGGCTCGATAATTGTCGCCGTCCTGTTCCAGCATCGTGCCGCCAAATTGGTGCATGTTGATCCAGAATTTCTCGGCAATGCCACCACCACCGCCAGAGAGTCGCAACGACCAACCTGACACTGTTGGATTGCCATCGCCATCACGCTGCGTAAGCTTGGAAGCGTACGTGTCGTAATCTTCCATGGTTTTCGGTGGGCCTTCGAGCCCGGCTGCAGCCAGCATATCGGTGTTGTAGAACAACGCACCTTGCCCGCGGAAAACCGGTACTCCGTAAACCTCTCCGTTGACGGTTGCCGTCTCCTGGAAGAATGCTTCAAAGTTGCTGCTGTCATTAACGAATTCAGCAACATTTGCGGGTGCAGGTTTGAGCAGATCATTGACAATATATCGGTTCGCGGTTGACCCAATCAGTTCGAGAACCGTTGCGTCTTCAAGCCCTGAAGATAGCCCAAGAGCAACGCGCTTTTCGTGGTCGCGCAAGCCAATCGGCTCTACATTGACCTTCAGATCAGGGTATTTGTCGCTCAGACTATCGGCGACACGCTCGTAATAATCTGCCAGCTCTGGGAACCCTCCCCAGATAACAACTTCCTGGGCCTGTACAGTCATCGTGCCAGCCAGCAGTAGCCCAGCGGATAGGCGGACCGACGTTTTCATGGTCCGGGTTCGTAGTGAATCTTTCATTACTTACTCCTTCTAATATTTTAATTGAATTGATCAACCATCTTTGGCCGCACCTGCGGCCATTAGTGCCGCCTTGCATCCGGCATCTGCCAGACGCTCGGCTGAGCCAGGCGCAAATGTTGCGCCCAGTCCGTAAAATCTGTGTGCTTCATCGACCTCATAACCACCCTCGACAAACGCGTCCCGATGTGGAACGTATCCGGGATTGTCATCGGCATAGGCCAATACGAAAAGCGGTGCCTGCGACGGCAAAGATTGCCGGATTTCCAGCGCCGTTTGCGCAAATATCTCGCCTGGCATGGCAACGATTTGAGCACCGCATAAGCTGAACGCTGTACAGCGTTCAGATAGAGGATCCATATGCTGTCCCATGGTGCTCTGGGCCCAGCTCGCCCAGATGTGTGCGATCGGATCGCCACCCTCTGCTGCAGCTCGCCATTGTTCAGCCAGTTCGTCGCCTGTTCCGACCTCGCGTAATTGAAAGCTCAATTGCGCGTAGACTTCGGCGACGGCAAGGCGGCCAAACAACTCAGTCTGTTCGGCACAGAGCACCGACTTGGCGACGCCCTCCCCGATGGTTTTGGCCATCGCGAAGCTTCGATTGGGATTGGCTGCATTCGACAGTGACGAAGCGGCGGAATGCCCGGTGTTTACATCCCCGGCACAGCCAGTAGCAAACAGCGCGATTACCCCAGGAAAAGCCGCCTCTATGGCTTCGCGGGCAAAATGCGGGTAATCACCTGTCCATTCTAAGTTGTCGGCACCCAGCACAACCGGGTGACAAGCGTACGATGTCAGAATTGCGATTGGCGTTCCCTGAGCACTTTCAAAGTGCA
>JBLIIE010000044.1:0-32315 GCA_047634635.1 Granulosicoccus sp.
GGTTGTAGCCTTCGGCGGTTGCCACACCAGACCAATACAAGGTTGCAGATCTGTCAGACTCTGAGACTACCGCCAAGTCCTGCGGTGGATCAATAGCAAAAACAGGATTTATAAAAAAGGGAAACACTGGCAACAATGCTGGGCATAAGGTTTTTCATACTCACACACTCCTTTTTATAGAAAAAATCCGCGAGGTGTAACCTCGATCCACAGCTCTCCATGTCTATCCATTTCCGTAACTCTAAGTTCCCCATTTTTTTAGGTCCATTGAATCACTGATGTGCACAACAGTGATGAGGATGATAGTTACAGCCTCCCGGGTGTGATCAAATTGCTTCATGTCGGGTAACTCTTGCCGCCCTGCATAAACGTAAGCAATCTGAATCAACGTCACCTGTTGTAGAGAAGACAACCCACCATTCTCGAACTTGCTAAGCACAAATTCAAGATGATCTTATAAATATATAGGAAGCATGCTGCTAAACACAAGTATAGGAAAACCTACTCCTATGCGGCTCTGGAATGGGGTTTAGGGCGCATGTATAAAGGGGTTCAGACCGTGTGAAAAGTACACCAACAAAACCGCATCGTCCAGCCTTCAGCAGATTCTACGAACTGAGCACCAATATTTATCAGAACGCCTTAAGCGCCGCAAAAATGAGTCTTGACCAGTGCTTTTGGGACGGCTATTGGGATATTGTAAATAAACCAAGCCCTATTGAGGTACAGCCAATATTCCTGATAAGCCAGACACTTAAATAGACTAAGTGTCTAATTACATTAGCCATAAACTGCAAAAATTTAGACTATTTTATAGCCAAAATTTGAGGCATCAATTTTATTTCCAGTAGTGAAATACGCTCTGTCCTGCAATGACTCTATTCCACTACTAACTGGCCAGCTCTCGATGACCGTATTCAGTCACAGTGGCGAAACTGGGAATTACTCCTTCGATTTTCTTGAGCCTGCAAACACTGATATTGGAGTCACAGCATTAAATATTTTAATGGAAGGAACCCTAGCCCCAAGAGAGCGATTGATTGCCACCTTGCCATTAACCTCAAGTGAAAGAATATTTATCACCTCTAATCAGGAGGTTAGTTGTAGTCAGAGATGGAATCTTATCGATGCCATCGGCGCTTACCGGATAGTACTCTGTGCTCACTCATCAATATTTCTAGGCAGTGTCGAATTCGAAATATTGTGAAATGGTTAATCAAGCTCTGTAGCTATCCGTCTGGACCTGAATAAGAAGGCTCACTCTTGAGCACTGTGTTTTGTGGCGAAATGCACTACCTGGCAGACACGTCCAGTCTATGGGAGCTTGTGTTAGAAGGGCCGTCAAGTTGAATCTGTCAAATCCGATATCGGCTATTTTGTTAATTGCTAAGCCATTTTCGATACCAGTGAAAATTAGACGTTATTTAGTAGTTGTAGTAATGTATAAATTGATTTCAACCAGAGTGGGTAGATTCGCCATGTTTTTTCGTATAGCTACTTTTAGTTTTCTTGGTATCCTTGTTGGGTGTGGTGGGTCATCAAGTTCAGACCCAGCTATTGATGTGACAGACGTGGATGTGACAGACAGTTCAATAACACCTGTTATCGATCTCACTGGTACATTCAAATTTTTTGGTTATGTCGATTTCACTGACGACACTGTCGACGACAGAATAAATTATGAAGCGAACTACTTGGAACTGACCGAAGCACAAGACGCATCCATCTTCGTCAACAGTGTTCCTCCCGCTGTGGACAGTTGTAAACTAAACATTACCGCCACAATCTCCACTGATGTAGGGGTTATTGGTTTTCCAGATGCCCAGTTTAATTTCGTGTCGGCGGGAGAAAATTTCACGCTTACATCGGAGGCTGGTACATACGCCACGGTAAACTACACTGATAGCCGTTTCGAAATTGCGCCATACCCTGTTCCAGCTAACTTGGTATTGGATATCCCCGGAGATGTATTCCCCACTTTCAGTGACGTGACAATACCTGAGGTGGTAAGAGTGACTAATTTCAACCCTGGACGCAATGACGTTTTAAGAGCCGAAACTACTGTGACATGGGATCCGACAGGCGTTTCTGGAAATACAGTCTATCTTTCTGTTTTTGATATATTCGCTTCAGATAAAGTGGTTCATCTATACTGTCGCATGGCCGATGACGGTGAATTCAATCTACCTGCTAATGTCCAGACCGTCCTGAATTCGTCCCTTGGAGCTGGCGCCGAGCTAGAGGGTGCAAAACAAGATTTACGCTCGATGACCACTATTGTCCAAGGTGATACGTTACTTGTTGTATCAAAAATCTTAGATACTCTGTAAGAGATTGATCACACCGATCAATCCCTCAACCTCAGGCAGTTGGTTTTGGATTCGACAAAGGGCAAGCACCGTGGAATGTGCTGGGCACAGCGACTAAAGTGTGTATTCATCCGGGCCTCACAGGCATTGATGCGAGGATCTGCAGCGCTTGTGGGTGGGTGGCCAGGTCGGCCCGATGAAGACTGCCCGTCCCGGATCATTGCCGGAATACCGGACCAATCCATCGAAGATCCGTTTGTGATCAGCAAGCTACTTATGTGGATTCCCCCTGTGTCAACAATAAAAGTACATGATTTGAAGAAATAGATGCGTACTTATGTACGAGCTCTCAATTGAGTAGTGAACTCAGGGTCTGTGATATTTCGTGTGTCTAAATCTGCCTGACGAGCTCTAGGCTCTTAGTATCTTACTGATTTAACACGCTGACTTTTAGTCTTCGTTTGTGCATCTTAGTTGTTAGAACGCTTTTCAGACGGCTATAGGATCCGCCTTGTATTCTGTACCGTGTGTGAGCATGGAAATGCCGTTCTCTCCTTAATATCATTTGTGTTAGAGCGATTACATTACCCCAGTTGCTTTGGGAGGTGGGGGAGTCCAATTATCTGTCTAATAAGGGCAAGTAACTGGCTACTGTATTACTGATAAAATGCCGGTTGGTTGGTTTTCTTATGTGGCAGTTTCGTGGTGATGATTAGTTTATGCTTCGATATACGCGTACAGATAAAAGCTACCCATTTTCACAAACCTAGCGTCTGCAGGATTGTCGGATTTTGCTCTGGCGTGGTGAGAATATGACGTGCTCTCTGAGTTGTATAGAAATGAACGCTATACACAACAATAGTTCTAATGGAGTTGACAAGTTCTCCTTACTAGGGCTTGCAAGCTTGCCGTTATTTGAACATACGCCTAAAAACCACCGGTGCATCGTTCAGGACCCACAAGCATGACTCCAGATGCAACCATCACACGAATTTCGTCAGCTGCAAGTCACCTAAACGAAGCAACAAGAACAGTTAGAATTCTGAGCCATATCGCATGGCCGGCAAGGCATCGTGAACGCTTCCTAAAGAACGGTAGCTTTGAGTACCCATCTTTTGATACTACGCAGACACTCGACATCTTTCAAAGGCACGCCGCAAGATTGGTGATAATTCAGCTATTGATGGTTGGCTCAATAAAACCGCTAATCAAATTGACACCAGTGCGCGCTTGCTAAGTTCCTGCGGTACGAGTGGATTTCTTGAGCATTCCAGCACTCTATACGGCACGCCGACATCGGCCCTTCAAGATGAAAAATCGACAAGCGTCGAGCTTGCCAATCAATTTAACAAATTATTCGATAAGTTAAGTCATGTGGATGTTGGGTCGCCACCTCCAGCGTGCTACCTGGCAGACTACGTTGCCGAACGTATGAGCACTGCAGTCAACGAGATGTTTGGTAAGCACGCGCCAGAGGTGTTAGTCGTTGACGACCTATCAGCAAACGCGTTGGCAGGTCCGAAAAGAATACGCATTCGCCGCGATGCCTGCTTCACCGACAAAGACATCATGCAGTTAATTCACCATGAAGCTTATATACATGTGGCAACCTCACTCAACGGCATAGCGCAAATTAACGTTATAGCAGTAACGGAAATATCGGCAATGATTCCCGGATTTATCTTTATTTTATGGTTGCAAAAACATCTGACACGCGACTTTAACCATGGGATGCTTAAAAGAGTAGGAGCCTACGGAGCTCGTAAGCCCATCATTGTTTGTATTTTCGATATGATTCGCTCAAAATGCTAAAATCGTATTATGGCGCAACCACGAACTGTATCTGTTTTGTGTTCGTTATTGCAAAATCCAATTGCAGTATTAGGATCCCGTTTTGACAAAAAATACAGCATTATTTATCCATGCGGCAGGTGATGTCCGTGTGGGTGAGCACACGCCTGCAGAACCACTAGCCTCAGAAGTAATGGTCAATATCGAAGTGGTTGGTGTGTGCGGCAGTGATCTCCACTACTACAAAGACGGTGGAATTGGTGGGGCTGTCATATCAACGCCTTTTGTACCAGGTCACGAATTTTCTGGAACCTTGTGCAGCGATGTACCGTCGCTAGATTTGCAACAAGGTGAGCTTGTGGCAGTTGACCCTGCAACACCATGTCATGCTTGCGAATGGTGTGTAAGCGGTTATCACAACCTTTGTCCTCAGGTAAGATTCATTGGTGCGCCACCCTTTAATGGTGCGATGACACAATCACTGGCGGTGCCAGAATCAGGACTGATTAAATTACCCTCGGGAATGACAGCTGACCAAGCAGCGATGCTAGAACCGCTCGGCGTTTGTATTCACGCCATTGATCTTGCTAGACCCCGTCTGATGGAGTCGGTGGCCGTTCTTGGTTGTGGTGGTATTGGTCTGGGCGTTATCCAGCTTCTTGCACTGAGTGGGTGTCAGCGCATCATAGGCATCGACCCTCAACCTCATCGCATGGAGAAAGCGCGTTCTATGGGAGCTCATTTCGTTGGCCGCGATGTTGAAACAGTGCAAGAAATTACAGCAAGCCGAGGCTGTGATCTAGTCATAGAAGCAACGAATTCACCCAATGGCATGTTGCATTCCATTCAGTCGGCAGCCATAGGCGGGCGTGTCATCCTGGTGGGTATTCCCGATGGAGACGCGTATTCGACAGTGTCTGCGGCTGAAGCGAGACGCCGGGGGCTCGACTTGCGCTTTTCACGGCGTATGGGAAACGTATACCAACGCGCAATTGCTCTTGTTCACGAGCAACGAGTGGACGTTGATACACTCATTACGCACCGGTTTTCGCTCGATGATTCACCAGAGGCGTTCCACCTTCAATGCGGAGAAGCAGACGACCTCATAAAAAGCATGATATATCCTAGACAATAGGGATCCGGACCAAAGTTTAGACCGGATAGCCCCAGATAAACTACTTATCCTTTTGCCCGTAGTTTTTGAATTTTTCAGCGACCACATTCATTTCATCGTCAGACAATATCTTCATATCTCCAGCTAGTTTGGAGTAGTAGTATTGCTTTGATAGTGTTTCGAGCTCAACCGCTGCCCACATGGCGTTGTCCAGATCTTTACCGGCAGCGATCATGCCGTGATTTGCCAGCAAACAGGCACTTCGATCGACCATGGCCTTGGTGATAGATGTGGAGAGTTCGGGGGTACCAAATGTTTCGTAATCTGCACAGCGAACCGAGTTTCCGCCGAAGGCTGCAATCATGTAGTGGCAGGCAGGTATGGTATCGCGTGCAATGGACACAACTGTTGCGAATGTCGAGTGCGTGTGAACGACTGCATCGAGCTCCGGTTTGTCCTGGAGTATCGCTTTGTGGAAGTGCCATTCAGAGGAGGGCTTGTACGGGCCATCCCAATCAATATCGTCGTTGTCCAGCGATAGTTTGGCAATATCTTTTGGTACCAATTTTTCATAGGGTATACCGCTTGGCGTAATAAGCATTGACCCCTTGTGTCGGGCGCTGATATTTCCAGATGTGCCCTGATTCAAACCGGAACTGTTCATCAGCAGGCACAGTTCAATGATCTTCTTACGTTTTTGACTTTCAGTCATTGATATCTCTTATATACAGTGATTTGGAATGATCTTGTGTACGTGTAATACACTGTTAACTGGCATTTAGAAGTGCCTTGGCAGTTTGCGAATCGGTAACGAGGTCGGACACCAGCCCTTGACCCAGTACAGCCAGAAGTGCGGTCACTTTGTTTTCCCCACCCGATATCATCATACGATGGGGGATTTTCCTGAATTCATCACCCGAAACACCAATGATGCGCTGATTTATTGGATGTTCAACGATACTGCCGGTGGCATCGATGTAATAGCCTAGGAAATTGCCTATAGCTCCGTCATCCCTTACGCTATGGAATTCTTCATCATTGACCATGTCAACAGCGCGAATAGTGGCGCTGTCTAATCCACCAATACTGACAATGGCCAGATCAGATGACAGTGCCATTTTGAGTATGTCTTTGAACATAGGTTGTGATGTCAGTAATTCCCTGTTGCTTTGTGAATCACAGACAATGGGGGCTGCTAAATAATGGCACTCTGCACTAAGACGCTCGGCCAACTCTGTTGTTGCTTGGAAGCGTGCAACCGAGGACATACGTGTTAAGGAGCCGAGCAAAGAAACGACGGACACATTCTCTGTTGAACGGCGATCGAGTTGCATAACCATCTCTCTGAGGGTCATACCCCAGCCCACACTAATCGTCATGTTGTTGTGTATGGCTCGATGCACATATTCGCCAGCCGAAGCACCGATTTGCCGGGCCAATTTCTGTTCATCCTCCGCTTGTGCAAGGCATACATCGGCACTGTCGAGATCAAAGCGTTTAACAAGCGCTTCAGCTAGATCAAGATTCTCAACCAAGGGTGAGTTTATGCTGATAGTGACAACGCCACGTTCACGCGCCTCAGCTAGCAGCCTGATCACACGGGCACGGCCAATACCTAACTCTGCGGAAATTTGTTGCTGTGTAAGGCCCAGCTCGTAGTAGTAGCGTGCGATACGCACGGCCAACTGCTCAGGCCAGCCGTCGTTACTTGGGCTGTTTCTGCCGTTGATCTGGTCATTACCAGCTATTAATTTTGTTTTTCCTAGCGTTTTTTTTCTCATATTGCGGATGTCACAGTACAAATCGCCTTTTTTGAAGAATTATGAAGCAAATTCTTTGAAAGACCGCGATTTAGTTAAACAAACCCAAGCTTATTTGATCATTACAATACCTCGGGAAACATATGACAGCAAGGCATAACATTTGTCTTGTATTCGGCAACTCTCTGTGGCACGCTCAATTTCGATAGCGGAAACAGTTCAATTGAAATGGCGTTTTTGTCCGAAAACAACTCAGCTGTAAATAATCCGTGCAGAATTCGGTGACGACTAAGCGATCATTATTACCTCGCTGGCTTCGGTCGGAACATCCGTTCCCTTGGCTATTCCCGGTTACATCACTGCTCATTGTTTTCGGCCTGTATCCAGTTTTTTATTCGCTCTGGTTGTCATTCTATAAACGTAATCCAGCCACGCGAAAAGAAACATTTCTGCCTTCGCACAACTGGAGCAAGTTGATTTCAGACGATAGGGTCTGGGACGCTGTGCAAGTCACGTTCACCTATGCCTGTATCGCTCTGGTTTTGCAGTTAGTGCTCGGCATGCTAATAGCCTTACTGCTCGACTCAGATAAAAAAGGATTCGGGATAATGCGTGCATTAATGACATTGCCCCTGGTGGTTCCTCCAGCAGTAACCGGGATGATGTTTTTGTTGATGTATGACAGCTCCTTTGGTGTAATCAGTAATGCTTTGTACTCGTTGAATCTTCTGTCTCCCAGTGCGCCTATTTTGGGCACCGGGTCGACTGCGCTGTGGGGTGTCATTATCGCTGATGTGTGGCAATGGACACCCTTCATGGTTTTGATTATGTTGGCAGGGCTTAGGGCATTGCCAAAAGAACCCTTCGAGGCTGCGTCAATTGATGGTGCCACAGCAGTACAATCGTTTTTCCATCTAACACTGCCTATGATGTCAAAAATTATTGCGCTGGCAGTACTGATTAGAGGCATTGATTTGTTTCGTGTTTATGATTATGTGAAAGTCATGACAGATAGCGGGCCCGGTACGGCCACTGAAACTCTCACCGCTTATGCTGGAACCGTCTATTTCAAGAGTGCCAATTTTTCTTATGCATCTGCAGTGGCGTTAGCAACACTAATTCTAGTGTTACTGACAGCGACGATATTTATAAAAATATTCAAGGTGCGATTCTAATGGAGGCATCTACTGCTAAAAACGTTGTTAGATATTTGCTATCTATTCTTGTCGTCTGCATTTTCATTTTCCCAATTGCATGGTTTGCACTAACGTCGATCAAACCGGTTTCAGCCGTATTCAATAAAGATAAAGTGGTTGTATTCGACTTTAAACCCACCTTCGAAAACTACCAAGTCACTGTTCTGGGAGGAAAGAAAGCTGACACTGAATCGGGAAGCAGTATTGGCATGGGAACTAGTGGTTCAGGCGCTTATGATGGTCGCGGCTCTATAGCATCCTCACTGATAGTTGCCATTTCATCGACGTTTATGGCAACGCTTATATCCTTGCTCGCTGCATACGCGCTATCGAGGCTGAATTTCAGGGGATCACAAGGCTATATGCAGTGGATACTGTCTCAACGGTTTCTACCCCCGATTGCCATCATTATTCCGCTGGTTTTTATATTCCGAGATCTGGGATTAAGGGACACGCATTTCGGACTCGTCATTGCTCATACGCTGATTAATATCCCTATCGCGGTGTTGATACTTAAATCATTTTTTGATGATGTTCCTATAGAAATTGATCAAGCTGCGATGATTGATGGTGCAACAAGATTCCAATGTTTCTATCTGGTTGTCGTGCCAATGATCAAGGGCGGCATAGCGGCTACTGCTGTTCTTTGCTTCATATTTTCCTGGACAGAGTTTCTGCTATCACTGTTCCTTACAAGTTCAATCAGAACCATCCCCGTAAAAATCACAACATTTGTAACCTCCACAGGATCTGAGTGGGGATATATATCGGCATTGGGAACAGCAGCGATAGTTCCTGGATTCATATTCATTCTGCTTGTTCAAAACCATCTGGTTAGGGGCTTGACGATGGGTGCTGTTAAAGACTGATGCGCTGAATGCATCTAATACTTCAGAGGAGAAAGTCAATGAGTTTTAAAAGGTTTCAAAAACAAAACTATATAATCGATTCTGCTAACGCCTTTACATCGGGCAAGATGAGCAAGCGGGATTTCTTAAGGAGCATGGGTGTTGCAGGTGTCGGAATATCTGCATACTCTGCCGGACTCCTGGGCACAGCAAGGCCTTTCTTTGGAAACGTTGCGCACGCGGCGGAAAACAATACACCCAAAGAGATTGCAGACTTTCTGCGAGAGGCTGGAAAACCGTTTGCTGGGACAACAATTCGCTATACATCAGAAGCGACTCCGCCAACCAATATTCTCAATGAACTTAAGAGCGAATTCACAGAGCTAACGGGCATCAATGTAGAAATCGAAATAGTGCCATTGGAGCAAGTTCTTGCGAAAGCTACGCAGGACGTTCAAGGTGAGTTGGGTACATATGATATCTATTATCTTGATCAAGCATGGACTTCAACGTTTGCGCCTGACACGATAGATCCGGTTGAGTACTACGCAGCCAAGCCTGATTTAGCCATGCCGGGTTTCGACTTTGACGATTTCTCAACTCCATTGGTCGAAGGTATCAGTAAATACAATGGAAAGTGGGTAGGGCTACCTTTTGATATTCCCATCTTCACACTGATGTATCGAAAAGACTTGCTGGAAAAGCACAGTATTGCAGTTCCAAAAACCTATGAAGACTTCACAGCCGCTGTTGAGCTAATTTCGAAAGAGGAAGCTGAAAATAACATTTACGGCACTGGTTTACAGGCGAAGTCTGGTCACTATTCACTGGAATGCGATTGGTCGCAGGCAGTATGGGGGCATGGTGGATCAATTTTTGGTGCTGACAAAAATTTCTCGGGTAATGACGCCCAGGCTATCGAAGGCCTCGAGTGGTATATGAATTTGTTGGAGAATTCGCCTGCGGCATCAGTAACATCAACATGGGATGGTCAGTGGCAGATGGGTGCTTCCGGACAGATTGCCATGTGTCAAAGTTGGGCAGAGTTCTTCCCTGGGTGGAATGCGGATGACTCCGAAGTCAAAGGTTTGTGGGAAATGGCAAAGCCGTTACAAGGGCCAGCAACACTGCGATCCACAGATGACGTTGGATTTGGCGAAATTCCAAACTGGGGTCATCAGGGTGGATCGAGTATCGCATTGTCCCGTTATTCCAAAAACGTTGACGCTGCGTGGTTGTTCCTACAATGGGCTTGTTCGAAAGACATCATGACTCGTTGCACATTGGCTGGTGGCTTCGCACCTATGAGGAATTCGTCATACTTGGATCCTCGAATTGTAGAGCGTAAGACGCTTGAGGGTAGTGGAACTACTCGTCATCTGGACACTGTTAAGTGGACGATAGACAACGTGATGGCGTCTGAACCTGATCTGCCTATTTGGGCTGGAGTTGCCAACAACGAAATTCCTACAGAGTTGGGCAAACTGCTCACTGGTCAGGAATACGGTGGAAATGCCAAGAAATGTATGGATCAAGTTGCAAAGCTGGTTGACGCCGTTGTCGATGAGGCAGAACTCGGTTAAAGGATAAAACAATCCCCCCTCTAATAATAATAGAGCAGAGAGGGGGGAGCTGTTTGATCAGCCTGATCACGCGGACGTCTATCAACAAACTTGAATTAATATGGCCTCGGTAAAAATATCCAATCTGAAAAAAGAGTATGGCGCGGTTCAAGTGCTACACAAACTGGATCTCGAAGTTGCTGATGGCAAGTTCGTGGTGTTGCTTGGCCCGTCAGGGTGTGGAAAGTCCACCTTGCTTCGTATGATTGCGGGTCTGGAGTCTATTACCGCAGGTGACGTATATTTCGATGAGAAGCGTGTGAACGATGTTCATGCGAAAGACCGGAATATCGCGATGGTGTTCCAGAACTATGCATTGTATGCGCACATGAGTGTGCGAAAGAATATGGCGTTCTCCATGCGCCTCAAAAAAATGGACAAAAAACTCATTGATGAAAAGGTAGAATGGGCCGCGTCTATTCTGGGGCTTGAGCCTTACCTTGACAGATTACCAAAGGAGTTATCCGGTGGTCAGCGGCAACGTGTTGCGATGGGTAGGGCGATTGTGCGGGATCCTGACGTCTTTCTTTTTGATGAACCGCTATCGAACCTAGACGCCAAGCTGCGAGTGCAGATGAGAACGGAAATAAAGGATCTTCATCAGCGCCTCAAAACAACCACGGTTTACGTGACTCACGATCAGATCGAAGCGATGACCATGGCGGATGAAGTGGTTATCATGCGCGATGGGATTATTGAGCAAGCAGGCTCACCCATGGACATTTACGATAATCCCGGTAATTTGTTTGTAGCGCAGTTTATAGGATCCCCGGGTATGAACATTATTGAATGCCAGGTTTCTGAAGCCAATGGCGAAATATACGCGATAAAAGATGATCTGCAATTACCCTTGCCATCGAATGCTAATGTCACCAATGGGCAATCAATATTTTATGGCATCAGGCCAGAGCATCTACTGTCTTCAAGGCAAGTGTCGTTAGCTGATGACTCTACTGACAAAAACATAGCTGGTGTTGTCCGAGTTGTTGAACCTACCGGACCTGAAATACATGTGTACGCGAAGCTTGCTGGACAGGACGTTTGTTCAATATCTCGTGATCGTGTTCTGTGGGAGCCAGGCGAAGCTATTTACTTTACGCCCGATGTAGAGCATGTGCATTTATTTGACGGCGACACTAAAATTGCAATTTAGTGGGGTGTAAGGAAATGGCCGTGATCAGCTGTAAGGCGTCGTTAATATTCACGGCTGAGACATTTTTGGAATGAGTGTGAGCAAACGATTATGATCAAACCTCTAGTTGCGATTACAGGAGCAAGTTCTGGGATAGGTGAGGCGACAGCGCGCGCGTTTTCGGCTCAAGGCCATCCCCTGTTACTCATGGCAAGACGGCTGGATCGTATGGCGGCTTTGGGTTTGCCGAATACAATGTGCCGCTGTGTTGATGTACGTGACAGAGGCGCCATAGCCCAGGCCGTAAAAGACGCTGAGGCTGAATACGGACCCGTAGATTGTCTGTTTAATAATGCCGGCGTAGCACGGTTAGGTGATATTGGAGAGCAAAATCCAGAGGAATGGGACGAGAGTATTGATATTAATATCAAAGGGGTTATGAACGCCTTACATCCATTCATCAACAGTATGAAAGAACGCAAGCACGGCACCATCGTGAACATGAGTTCTATTGCAGGAAGAAAAGTCTACCCGGATCACACGGTGTATTGTGGTAGCAAATATTTTGTTCATGCCATTTCGGAAAGTTTGCGTGGATATTTGGCCCCGCACGATGTACGCGTCATTGTCATATCACCCGGAATCATTGAGACTGAGGTTCTTGATCATGTCACTGATCCAAATACCTTAAAAGCCTATAAAGACAACAAGGTACGTATAGGGGGAGGCATATCCGCTGATCATGTTGCCAACATGATTCTCTTTGCCTACCAGATGCCACAAAACGTATTAATCCAGGAAATGGTGGTAACACCAACGCGGCAGGAGTTCTAAGCATTGAGCGAAGCACTCGTCATTGGTCTGGATAGTTCGACGCAAAGCACGAAATCTATTGCGTGGAACAAATCCGGTGAAGCTGTGGCCATCGGCCGCGCAGATATACCCATGAGTAACCCCAGGCTCGACTGCTTTGAGCAGAACCCGGATGACTGGTGGTCCGCCTGTCTTGATTCACTTAAAGAATGTGTAAATCAACTAGCGTCACAGGGCATAGAGGCATCTATGATCCAGGGTTTGGCGATTTCAAATCAACGCGAGACACTCGGTTTTTTCGACAAAGACGGGATGCCTACTTATCCTGCCATATTGTGGCTTGATGAAAGAAGTCGAAAACAGGTGGAGGAGTTTTCTCAACGATTTGGTGCCGAAGAAATTCATCGCATTACTGGCCGGCCACCGGACATCACACCGTGTTTATACAGATTTCTGTGGTTGAAAGAAAACGAACCATCCGTTTGGAATCGCACTGCCCATTTTGTGGATGTGCAAGCCTATTTGGTGCAAAAGCTGTGTGGGGGTGACTATCGCACCGGATGGTTCAGCGCCGATCCAATGGGTATTGTCGATATGACAACCCGCACTTGGTCACAGCCGTTGTTAGAAGCGCTGGAACTGGATGAAGGAAGATTACCCAAGCTACATGCTCCTGGTTCGCAGCTCGGTACTTTGACTACAGCTAATGCAGAATTGACGGGGCTACGAACAGGGCTGGCAATCTACGCGGGTGGTGGTGATGGTCAATGCGCTGGGCTCGGCACTAATTGCACATCGTCCGAGCGGGCCTATATTAATCTTGGCACCGCCATTGTGTCTGGGGTCTGGTCGCCTGAATACCGATACAGTAAAAGCTGGCGAACAGAACTTGCTGCGCAGGGAGAGGGGTATATCTACGAAAACTGCCTCCGCTCCGGAGCATTTTTATTGAATTGGTTTGTGGACCAATTCGTTGCTCACGGTAAAGCTGATGTCAGTGTTTTCAACAGACTGGAACAAGCGGCTAGTCACTTGCCCATTGGGTCCGACGGCCTACTCGTGCAACCGTATTTTTCTGGCGTCATGGACCCTCACTGGGACACGGCGGCACGAGGGGTCATTCTGGGCCTTAGCGCCAGCCATAATGAGACTCACATCTATCGCGCTATTATTGAGGCCATAACACTTGATCAGGTCATGAGCACGGAAGACATGGAAGCAGCATTGGATCACAAAATCGAGCATTACCTAGCAATCGGTGGAGGTGCCAATAGTTCCCTCTGGTGCCAAATGCTTGCTGACGCGGCAGGTAAGCCTGTACTTGTGAGTGCCACGGTAGAAGCATCTGCCTTGGGCGCTGGCATGATTGCAGCTTTTGGTGCCGGTTGGTTTCCGAGCATCATTGAAGCAGCAAATGGTATGTCTGGAAGTACTACAGCTGTGGAACCTAACCCTGCGCTATTCGATCGGTACCGCGAATTACTGAGTATTTATCGAAAGATGTACCACGCAACAGCACAGCTCAATCGTGATCTTGTGGCTTTTGCTGCTAAGACTTCTGAGAGAGTGGATAAATAATAAACCTATGAGTGATTACAGTGGCGTTCTCAGTGAACTTGTCGACGGTAGTTGGGTAGAGCCTGGTACTGGCAAGCAATACGATATCGGTATTAAAGATATCGTAATACGCGATAACCTTGACGGCGCAGAAGCTGAACTTATCGCCAAGCGGCACAAAGGGCAGGCGATAAGCATCGTTTCAGACCCCTACACTCACAGTGCCTTAGGTCATAGGGTGTTTAAAGCGCTAAAAGCCGATGGTCAGAATGTAACGGAGTATGTCTGGGAGAATCCGCAATGCTCTGATAAGGGCGTGGCGCACATTCGAGATGCGACACGCAACTGCGATGTGCGTATAGCTGTTGGTTCAGGCACGGTTAACGACACTGTTAAGTACGCCTGTTATTTGGATGATCGAGATTACTCTGTATTCGCAACGTCCCCAATGAATGCGTTCACAACCGCTACAGCTTCCGTGTCATTCGACGGCTTTAAAAAATCAATCTCGTGTCGTGGCGCGCAGGGAGTTTTTTTTGATCTTGCGATTCTCACTGATTGTCCGCCACGGCTCATTTCAGCAGCATTTGCAGACGTTATCTGTCGTACTACGTCACAAGTTGATTGGCTCATGTCGCACTTGCTGTTTGATACAACTTACACAGAAACTCCCTATACGTTGCTAGCCTTTGACGAACCTGAAATGATCACAAATGCGGCAAAGATGCTTGATGGGGATGTGGATGCTTTGGGTATGCTCACCAGAATTTCCGCAATCATGGGATTGGGTACCCGTTTTACCGACACAACCCATAGTGGAAGTATGGCAGAACATATGATCTCTCACTATATCGATATGTTTGCTAATGAAAAACATCCTCGCTCCTCGCATGGTGAACAAGTGGGCATAGCAACAATTACCATGTCCCAGTTGCAACACCAGGTACTTGACTGCGAAACGGCCCCGCTCATGCGTCCAACCAAGATAAATAAAGATGCTTTGCTCTCACGCTTTGGTGCAGATAGCGTTGAAAACATGATCAGGGAAACGCAAAAGAAAGCGCTTGATCAACAAGCAGCCGACAAACTCAACGCACGTTTCGACGCAGAATGGGATCAGCTACGAGCACAGTTGAAGAAGGTTATGATGCCGTATGACACATTAAACGATGCCATGCTAAAAGCGGGTTGCCAGAGAACTGCTGGAGATCTGGAGCTAGACGCAGAATTCTACCGCGAAGCAGTAACTGGTGCGCGATATATTCGTGATCGCTTCAGCATGCTCGACATTGTAGATGACAGCGTGGGTCTGCAAAAATTTGCAGAGTCCATGCCTGTTTAAGTGGCGATTGAATCTAATAGGCAGCTTTTAAAATCATGGCAAATATAGTGATATTTGGAGCAGGGGTTATGGGCAGCGCGCTGTCTATTCCAGCAGCCATCGCTAATGATGTCACCTTGATAGGGTCTCCACTTGACGATGACATTGTGCAATCTGTTCGGGAAACAAGACGTCACCCTGGCTTAAGACTCAAACTGCCAAACACAGTAACGATCTCGTGTGCATCGGAGCAGAACGAAAGAATTGTCAAGGATGCTGATGTCATCATCATTGGTGTTAGCAGCCCTGGTGTTGAATGGGTATTGAGTGAAATTAATCGTCATCAAGCAAGACCTGACATAATAGCGTTAGTCACGAAAGGGCTTGTAGCAGGCTCCAAACCTTCAGCACCACCTCAAACATACGCACAATACATCGATTCCCGATTCACATCACCAGCAGGTCGTATTGTGGGTATTGGTGGTCCTTGTATAGCGCGCGAGTTAGCGTTGGAATTTCCAACCCGAGTCAGTTTCGCATCCAATGATATTACTGCTGCAAACAAGCTGCGTGATCATTTGCAAACAGATTACTACCGCATAACTACAAACACTGACTTTACGGGTTTAGAAGCCTGTGCTGCGCTGAAAAATTTTATGTGTATTGGTGTTAGCGCGATGTTAAGCGGATATGAGCTCGATGATGGCTACCCCAAAAACCCATTGGCGGCATTGTTTAATCAGGCAGTGCTTGAAATTGCCATATTGAGCCATTGGATTAGTCTTGCCGCAGCTGTCCCAGTCGAGGCAGAAAATGGCACCGTGAGCCGTCAACGGCTGGGCGGTAGCGCGTTTGACCTTGCCGGCATGGGGGACCTGCACGTAACCGTTGGAGGCGGCAGGAACAGTCGGCTAGGACGGTATATCGGTACTGGTGAACGATTGAAACAAGTAATGCAGACGTCTATGCGTGGAGTGACGGTTGAGGGCGTAGATACCGGGCGTCAGTTGCTCCCGGGATTTCGTGTGGCTTGCGTTGAGGGGCAATTAGATGCCAATGCGTTGCCATTGACTTGCGCCATTCTGGCAACTATTGCTGAAGACGAACCGTTCAATTTCGATTTCAAATTACTACCTGACTAAAGGCTCATGAAACAACAATCTATCCATTTCAATTGCCGCTGTATCCCTCCCTTCAGTGTTGCTCATTAGTTGAATCGCATGCTATTCGCGGCTCCTCGTGCCTTGCCGGGCGGGCAGAGTAGGTGTCCCCCAGGAACCACCGAAATGGCTACGTTATTATTTCACTAACCCTAACTTATACCTTAGGAGCGACAAACGAAAATTGCCATAGCTGGTGATAGCGAAGGAGCATGGCTAGCTCAGAATTTGGTGCAACACCTTGCCGCGCAGCAGCGCCAGCCATCAGCGGCAAGTAAGCCATTTGAATTTAAGCCAAACACCAGCACTGCTGTTCCTGCAGCAGCTGATTTCAGGAAAAGAGCTCATTGAATCAATCGAGAATGCCCCTGGTGGTCAGCATAAGAGCGCCATGACTGAAGAAAGAAAAGCTGAATTACAGGCTATCGCGAAAAATCCCGTTGATACTGGGCGAGATAGAAATTCTTTGTGCGTAGCAAAGACGTATCTTGGAGCTATATAATCCGTTAAAATCACGTTAGTACGTGCTACGACCGATCTGCTATCTATGCAGCTACGAGTACGGGTTAACTATTGGGACGCCTGTTTTTTCAAAATCTTTAACGTTTCTTGTTACCACTTGTAGTGAGTGAAGCAGAGCTGTAGCGGCAATGAATTTATCCAAAAATTTTTCGTGGTTGGGTACTCTTAAATCAGCCCATATAGCGGCTACTTCGTGATCGATGGGTAGTATGTTGTCGCTGTACTGATTAACAATTTGCGAAAACCAGTCTAGGAGTGCATCTGCTTGCTTGAGATCACCTCTGTGCCGAATTATCTCGATGCCACGACGAAGCTCGCCGATGGTAACGACTGAGAGGTAGCAGTTTTGATCCTTTGCAGTAGCGTTGTAGAAAAACTCTAAGACACCGCGGTTGGTTGCGTCTCCTTTACGCAATTCACTGATGATGTTGTTATCAATTAAATACATCTGTAGAGCCGTTTTCATCTTGACGCGCAAAGACACTGGCACTGCTGCCAGCTGGAATTTTCATTAACGCTTCTGCCAACGATAGGCGTTTAGTGCCACGTAGAGCTGCTTCCAAGATCATTCGGTACTATTACGACAATGGTAAAGATAATGTATTCTTTACATTACCACGATAAGTAAGGGGGAAATCATGTCAAAACTCAGCGCTAAACGATAAATTACACTGCCCGTCGAACAATGTCGCGAGCTTGGTATTGAACCAGGTGATAATCTTGAATTCTACGTTGCCAACGGCTACCTGACAGCTATCAAGCAAATTTCAGGTGCAGCACTAGGCGTTCTGAGCCACGTTAAGGGTGATCAGAATATCAGCGACGAACAATCACGCCAAAGTATGCTGAAATGATTGCAATCGATACGAACGTGTTGCTCCGATATCTCCTGCAGGACGATGCAGCTCACGCTGAAAAAGCTCGCAACGTCATAAACGATAATCCAGTTGTTCTCATCAGCAATGTCGTACTTGTCGAAACACTATGGACACTGTGTGGTAAAAAGTATCGACTCACGCACGATGAGGTTGTAACAACGGTTCAAGCGCTGTTTGCGGAGCCCAATATAGTGTTTGAACAAGCTCAAACGGTATGGCGTGCATTGGGCGATTATGTTGCTGCCAATGAAGATGGAAAAGGCAAAGTTGATTTCCCTGATGCATTGATACTTAACATCGGTCGTGAGGTTACAAGGAATTCAGATTCTCAATTCGGTGGTTTTTTCACATTTGACAAAGCGGCGTTGCGATTACCAGGCGCTATAGCGCCATGACTTAGGTGGCACAGCATATTGATACCCGTTATAGGACATCTGCACGCTACTATTACCGAGATGAACTATCCGTAGAAACAGGTTTTCTACTGTCGGGTGTACAGAGCAGGCTGTACAGTCCTTGTCCATTTGTCCATTTGTGCATTTGTCCATTTGTGCAGTTCGTGGGCGTACAGGCCCTACAGTCTCAGCCAGTGAACCGTTGCGGCCCAGGCAGGGAGTGTGACGACCCGAATGATTTGATATTTTTTGATTCTTAAATCAACTGCGTGGCAATGGTGGCTTTGCGCCATCGTCCAATGACAGATCAAACGTAAACGGCACATAGACGGCTGAACTAATCTCAGCATCAAAATACCTGTGCATCACGTCAGGCACTTTCAGCCCTTCAGCTTCGAGCATCAGGCAGGCTGTAATCGCGCTGATTTCGCCATTAACGAATTGATCAATAATATCGAGTGCTGGTGATACTTCGCGTGGTGAACCGTGGCCCCTTGTCAGGATCAACTAAGCAGCTTTAAGCCGTTGCGGGTGGGCTTGTACCCGTATGACTTCAATCAGCACCGTCAGAGCGTCCTGTGTGTGCTTCTGCGCGGATTCTCGAAGCTCGGCACAGATTGCAGTAGAACCCTTCGGCCTGCCAGCCCCCGCTCTTTTACCACCCGTTGATTCGGCATAGGCTCGATTCTCATTACTGATTAATACTGATTTTTATTCAAACAGATGTACAGAAACAGACGTGCAGCGCTACAGAGCCAGCCAAAGAACCTGAGTAGCCCATTCAGGGCGCAAATCAGCCAGCAGGCGCATAAGGTTCAGCAGTTCGGCCACGAATAAATCAGGCAATTTGAACACAATCCATGTCCCTGTACAGGCGCCTGCGTGTCACTTCGGCCAGTTCGAAATTGCTCAGGGCATGAGCTGCCTGCATGTCACCGTCCAGGGCGCGGACTTTTAGCGTCAACAGTAACTGACGGCGTTGTGTTTTCGTCAGCTTCACAGATACACCGTGTGATTTGTCGCTCATGGCTTCAGCTCTTATCCGACTCAATAAGATAATATTTTATAGCGTGAGTTGGCGAACTGTTGCAGGGTAGGCCGGTGGATTTCCAGCGCAATACCGTCAGCTTCGAGTAATCAATTCACTCTCGAAGTTGGGTAGCCCTCAAGAAAGGGAACGTTTTGTACGCTAAGCTATTTCTGGCGGCTTGAACTGCCTAGACAGATCGAAGCTTCCCACTGTCGACATGTGCTCATTAGCAAACAGCTTGATCAAGCAATGGCTAAGTCAACGTCAGTGCCGATGCAGCTCGTCAACTCGGAGCTCATGAGCATGCTTATGAGCTCCGAACTCCTGTAGATGCGGATGATCACGCTTCAGCTCTGGACGATTATGTGTAATAACTTCAGATGCTTCAGGTGGCCACAGTTGTATTGCCATGAGAATCCCCAAGCCTGACAAACCAGCCATCACCACAAATGTGGCGTCCAGCCCCAGTAGTGCCCCAGCATAACCTGCCAACGGATAAGTGACTAACCAACACGCGTGGGACAGCGCAAATTGAGCGGCGAACACCGCAGGTCTGTCAGGTGCGTCTGCAGAGCGCTTGAGGAGTCGTCCTGCGGGCGTCTGAGCGAGACTGTAGCCAAGACCGATCAGCGACCACAAGGCTATCAGTAAAGGCAGTGTGTTTATCGCGGGTCCCAGCAGCATACCGGCGAAGAGAATTCCTGCGCCACTCAGCATCGCAGGTCTGTCACCGATGCGCTTTAGCAACTTGGGTAGAAACAAAGCCGCTACCATCGAACCACTACCGAAGGCTGCCAGCACGAGAGCAACTTCCGACTCTCCGAGATTCAAGTGACCACGCACAATCACAATCGTGTTCACGATAACCATTGCGCCTGCCGCAGACACGCTCAGACTCAGAGCCAGCAATCCCCGCAGTCTGGGTGTCGCAAGATAGATACGTAGACCCCTTGTCGTGCGTTCCCAGACGGTCCGTGGAACTGCGGGGCTGGGCGCTGGCAATATCACACTCAGCACAAGGGCTGCCGAGACGAGAAAACCGATGACCGTACCAGCAAACAGGAAGGGAAAACTCACCACGCTCATCAGTGCGGCTGCTAGAAGGGGTGATGCAAAGCTTTCCACGTCATAGGCCAATCGTGACAGCGACAACGCTTGCGTATACTCGTCCTCGTCGGGCAACACATCCGGAATGGTGGCCTGGAAAGTTGGTGTAAAGACAGCGGATGCGCTCTGCAACAGAAAAATGAGCAGGTAGATCTGCCATATGGCAGACACAAACGGCAAAGCCAACGCGGCCAGCGCTCGAAATATGTCCAGACCCACTAGCAACGATCGTCTTGGCCACCGATCAACAAACGCCGACAACACCGGTGCCACAGTGACATAAGCAATCATCTTGATGGCCAACAAGGTACCAATCACAGTACCCGCACCGTCACCGGCAAGTCGCCAGGCGAGCAGTCCCAACGCTACTGTTGCCAACCCAGAACCCAGCAGAGAGAAGATTTGCGCTGCAAACAGACGACGATAGACGGGGTTGGCAGGCAGGGTCAGCATTGGCAGATGCGTGCTACAGCAGCTTGGCCAGTAGTTTCATGTCATCCAGGTCACTATCGTTGTCCGTCTGCAGGCAATGATCGATATGGTCATGAATCAGGACACGCTTTGCGTTGATGATCGCACGCTCCACCGCCTGCAGCTGCTGTGCAATCTCGGTACACGGACGTCCTGATTCGATCATCTCGATCACATGCCGCAAGTGACCATCTGCGCGTTTCAAACGCTTGACTAACGCAGGATGTGACTGGTGTGTGTGAAATTCTTCCATATCGTCATTGTATCCTCCCTAGGGGGATACTACAATTGCCCATTCCAATCGCCTTTATATCATCTGCAATGCCACTATCACAGCACGACTCGTTAAGCCGGATGGCCCTGCCACTCTTAATACTGGCTGCTTGCATGCTCCTGTGGACCGACTCTGTGCTGGCCCATGCGGTCACCCAGGGCGACAAAGGATACATACAGGAAATCACGGGAACTAAAATCATCCCGTTCATCTATCTGGGGGCCAAGCATATGGTCACCGGGTACGATCACATCCTCTTTCTTCTGGGTGTCATCTTTTTTCTTAACGGCATGAAACAGATTGCAGGCTATGTCAGCCTGTTTGCGATCGGGCACTCCACCACCATGCTGATTGGTGTCTATTTTGATTTCGGCATCAACAGTTACATCATCGATGCGGTTATCGGTTTTTCCGTCGCCTACAAGGCATTGGATAATCTGGGTGCCTTCGAACGCTGGTTCGGCTACCAGCCAGACACTCGGGTGGCGACTCTGGTCTTTGGCTTCCTACACGGCTTCGGACTCGCTTCAAAAATCATCGAATACGACATCTCAGCCGATGGGCTGGTGCCTAACCTGTTGGCCTTCAATGTTGGTGTCGAGATTGGTCAATTGCTGGCGCTGGCAGCCATCCTGGTGGTGATGAGGTATTGGCGTGCTACCGCCTCGTTTGTGCGTCAGGCCTATGCAGCAAACGTTGTAATGATGGCGGCAGGCTTTACGCTGATGGGATTTCAAATTGCCGGGTTCGTTGTCACAGAACTCGCTCACGTTCATTAATCAATGGGAATTTATCCAATGCAATCCAACGCAAGTGCAAGCGCATCAACACGATCGTCCCATGTGCAAAATGTCGATGCCACCACTGGCGGATTAGTTAAGGCAACACTAGGCGCTGCTGTCGCAGCTGGTGCCATTCTGACATTTATCTGGCTACCGGCCGAGTATGGCATCGACCCAACGGGTGTCGGCCATGTTCTGGGCCTGACAGAAATGGGACAGATCAAGGAACAACTGCATGCGGAAGCTGATGCAGACGCTGCAGCCGCTTTAGCGGTGGAGAGTGGTCAACCCGCAACAGGCTCAGTGGACCTGAATCAGAAACTGGACGCGATACAGGTGCAGCTGACGGCCATTGCGACAACGGTTGGGGCTACGTCTCAAACAACCAGTACCCCAGCTGTTGTACAGCCAGCAGCGACCACTCAGGCGGACAGCGCCCCGGAACCAGCCACTTCCTGGCTGGATGAAATTGACTACACGTTACCGCCTGGTGAAGGCATTGAGGTCAAACTGATCATGGACGAGGGGGCAGTCGCGGAATACGAATGGAGTGCAAACGGCGCAGTCGTAAATCACGATACGCATGGCGACGGTGATGGCCAAAGCATCAGTTATGAACAAGGTCGGTCTGTACCCGATCAGGCAGGTCAGTTAGTCGCCGCATTCACGGGCAATCATGGTTGGTTCTGGCGGAATCGAACCGATGAGGACGTCGTGATTACCTTGCGTACCCGAGGTGACTATAACGGCATGGTATCGCCTTAATTCACGGCGAGTATCGACATTCAACCCATAGTTTCTTAAAGGAGCACAGAAGATGAAAGCAGTTTTTATGGCGATGGCCTTGATGGCAGTGGTTGCTCAACATACCGTTAGCGCGCACACGACACACGGCGTTGATGAAGCCACGGCCATCACAATTGTGCATGAATCTGTCCCTCAGCTTATCGCTAAGGATTTTGGGTATGAGGTGGGGCAGCTCGATGAGAGTTGGAATTCGGTTGCCGAGAGTGACGTCTCTATGGTTGAAACAGACGGTGATTTCTACATCATGCAAGCGACAAATTCTGAATCAAAAGCGACCATCTTTTTCCTGATCGGGATTAATGGACAGGTGCTGGAAGTAAAAGACAGCAACAACTTCTGAATGGATAAGTAGTGGAAACAAGACGGCCAGTTATAGTCAAACCCTCACATTCTGACGCAGTCTCCAGCCAACGCTCAGTTGCCGGAGAGTGCGTCTCTGACTATGTCCGTGCAGGTGCTGGCAACCATCGGTATAGCGTAGGGACTGAAACACCCAGGTCATGTGCTACATGTTTTGGGGCAGCTCCACCTTCCAATAGTTTCCGTGCAGCGGCAATTTTGCTATCCGTCATTTGTCACTTTCGTCCGCCAACTCGTCCCAGCTTCTTCGCGGCAGCCAGGCCGGCACGGGTTCTTTCAGCAATCAGCTCACGCTCCATTTGCGCAAGACTTGCCATCACGTGAAAGAAGAAGCGTCCCGCCGTCGCCTTTGTATTGATGCCGTCAGACAGACTGATGAAGTGAACTTCCCGCTGTTCGAGTGCTGCGACCAGATCAACTAAGCCCTTAACACTGCGGCCTAGTCGATCAAGCTTCCACACAACCAGCGTATCGCCCTTGCGCACATGAGAGAGTGCGTCATCAAGCCTTGGGCGTTTCGCACGTGTGCCACTGATTTTGTCTGTAAAGATCTGCTCACAGCCTGACGTCTCCAGCGCGTCGACCTGCAGTTCAAGATGTTGGTCTTCGGTGGAAACACGGGCGTAGCCGATGAGAGCACCGAAATGTCTGGGACGGGCTGATATTTGCTTCCTTGTATCCGCTGGATAGTCAATGATTGAATTCCATCCAGTTGATCTGTGTGACAGTGAATTCTTATTCGATAAAAGTTGCTCTTCGCGGAGTCACTCCCTTGATTTGGCGAAGGCTTCGAGTTCACGCAAATACATCGCTTGCCGATCTACACAATATCATTCAAATATGCATGGGTTGGGACGACGATTACCTACACAGCTTTCACATTTATGGTGAGGACTATGGTGTATCCCGAGTTGGTGGAATGCACTTCAATCATGACGCTCACGATGTGTTTATCAGCGAATTCGGATTCGAGACAGGTGACCGATTTGAGTATACCTACAAATTCAACCAATACTGGTTGTGTGATATCCGTGTTGAATCAATAGAACAATCCACTAAACGGGCCCCATGGTGTTTATCCGGCAGTGGTCGGCAGGGCGATGCCCGGTACTATAAAACAGACGAGAATTCAATTCTGTTTGATGTAATTGGTACAGTAGTGAACGCAAATGAATCTACAGCCGTTGAGGACATACGAACATTGATCGAGCACTATGAAGCTATCCGATTCCATCGGCCCCGGATTAATGTACAGCTGAGAGAAAAGCAATCTTCTTAGGACTAGTATCGATCGTCGCACTACGGCTGTGGATTACACAACGGGTGAGCGGCTATGCAATTCAAGATTCAACTGAGCATTGTTAGTGAATAGGGCGAGACCATCAGCGAGGGAATCTCCGTAGTAGACAGGTCAATGGATACCAACAACTTGGTGGGCTTTTCATTGACAGAATCCAAGCAGATTCTAAAGCGGTCACAACAGAAAATAGTCCGTGAGCAAACACAACACTACACCAAAAGCAATCGCTGTTGTCCTCACTGCCTGGTGAGGCGGCGAATCAAAGGCACCTACGATATCCAATACAGAACATTGTTTGGTATTGTGACAATCCCTAATCTTCGTCTCATGCACTGTCAGTGTAGCGTGCATGAAACAAAGAGTTTCAGCGTGCTCAATGAATGGATGACAGAATCCAATAGCCCTGAATTACAGTATATAGAGACAAAATGGGCCTCTATAATGTCGTACGCCATGACGGTTAATTTGTTGAAGGAGGTGCTACCAATAAACACGTCGCTTAATGCTGAAACGATCCGTCATCATTTGCATAAAGTAGTGCAGCAACAGGATGAGCAGCTTAGTGATCAGCCCCCTTTTGTTTCTGGGTGCCAGAATACATGGGCCAACTTACCTCGGCCAGGTAAACCCCTAACCGTTGGCATAGACGGTGGTTACGTTAGAGATTGCAATGACAAGAAATCCAACTTTGAGGTCATTGTTGCCAAATCCATGTCGAGCACCGAAGCACCAAAGCGACTCGGATTTGTACAGAAGCTGACGAAGCAGCCTCAGAGGCGTTTGATGAGAATGCTCAAGAGTCAGGGTATGCAGGAAAACCAGCAAATCACCTTTTTATCGGACGGTGCCGACAACGTACGCAACTTGCAATACCTAATGTACCCTGAAGCGCAACACGTACTTGATTGGTTCCACATCACCATGCGTCTGAACGTATTAGATCAATTCACCAAAGGACTGCGCCACACCGACCCTGAGGCTTCACAAACTATCGCCAAAGATCTGATTAGAGCCAAGTGGTATCCATGGCATGGCAATGTTGAACAAGCATTGCCCTTGATAGAGGAGTTTTTTTTGCCTTTCGATAATCTGGATATTGGTTATGAGAAGCGCAAGAAGTTTGGCAAACATCTCGCTGAAATGGCTACGTACATTGGCAACAATGCGCACTTGATTTCCAATTATGGCGAGAGGTATCGTTATGGTGAAACAATAACCACCTCCTTTGCAGAATCAGCTGTCAATGAGATCGTGGCAAAACGCATGGTTAAAAAGCAGCAAATGCAATAGTCACCCATTGGAGCTCACTATTTATTGCAGACAAGAACGGCGGTTCTTAATGGCGAGCTGCGAGGACATTTTGAGCAACGATACCCAGCGCTAAAGACAGCGGCCAACGATAGCGAGTCAACTATTCCGGAGAAGATGGCAGCCTAGATCATTGAGCACGCCCCAGACATTTCGGTGCTCTCCTGAATGGAATTGAAGATATTGGCGGTATCAGTACTTGAGTTAGCTTCTTTATGCTTATGTGGACTCCCCCTGTGTCAACAACAAAATTGCGATAAATGAAGAAATAGATGCGTACTTATGTACGAGCTCTCAATTGAGTAGCGAACTCAGGCTCTGTGATATTAACGCGGAACGTGTTTTCAAATCTTCTTAACGAGCTCTAGGCTCTTCTTATACTTGTTAGTTTCGTTTAGCGTAATTGTAGTATTGCTGTCATGGGTTGGTCATCTCCAGCTTCTAGTATGAATAGATCAGCAGGAGCAAAGTATGGCTAATCTCAAGCTAGAACAGATAACAAAATCCTTCGATAACGAACTTGTATTAAAAAATATAAATCTGTCTGTGGCTGATGGAGAGTTTGTCTCTCTGGTTGGGCCTTCCGGTTGTGGCAAGTCAACCTTGTTAAGGGTAATTGCAGGGTTGGAGCAACAAAGCTCTGGCTCGGTTAGCATTGCCGGTAGGAATGTATCGGGCGTGCGTGCGGCTGATCGAGACTTATCAATGGTGTTCCAGTCCTACGCGTTGTATCCGCACCTAACGGTGGCTGAAAACATTGCCATACCCTTGCAAATGCGGCGACTGAATGCGCGCCAGCGTATACCACTGTTCGGCTGTGCCTTTAAACGCACAAGAGAAAAACACAAAGACATTGCAAACGAAGTTGTCAATGCAGCGAAGATGCTCGAAATAGAAGCATTACTTGATCGCAAACCCGGGCAGCTCTCAGGAGGGCAGAGGCAGCGTGTAGCGCTCGGCAGAGCCATTGTTCGAAATCCAGCAGCATTTCTTTTCGACGAGCCTCTTTCAAATCTAGATGCCAAGCTGCGTGTTCAAACTCGTTGCGAAATTGCGGAACTGCATCGGCGACTTGGAGCCACTTTCGTCTACGTGACTCATGATCAGGTTGAGGCCATGACGATGTCCAGTCGAATAGCGGTTATGATGAGGGGTGAGATTCTGCAATGCGCAGCCCCCGATGTAATTTATGAAGATCCCGAGGATGTAGAGGTCGCTGAATTTATTGGTTCACCGAAAATCAACATCTTCTCCGCCAATATCCGTGATGGCAGTCTGCATCTAGCCAACCGCTCTTTCCCATTGAATCATAGCGTGGCGGCAGAGACCAACCTGAGAGTGGGTGTTCGGCCAGAATCAATCCGTTTGTCAAGCTCAGATGGTGCGTTAGCGGGACGAGTGGTGCATTTGGAAAACCTGGGCTCTGAGTTGTTTGTACAGATTGATACACCGGGACTTGATAGCCGAGTGGTTCTGCGAGCATTTCCCGAGAGTAGAAGACAACTTGCAGTGGGAAACATTGTCAGTTTTATTTTTAATCCTGGTAAGTTACTTGTTTTCGGCAGTGATGGTACACGCCGACGCCAATTTGAAGCGGCTCTCGATCCACAGGTAGCGGTTGCCTGATGGTTATGCCACTCAAGCGTTCGACACTAACTTCTCCCTCGACATCGATAGCTATATCGCAGCGTCGTGTAGCTTGGGCTTTATCCGCACCTGCTCTGGTGCTGATGGTGTTGATCCTGTTTGTGCCAGTCGTCATGGCGGCCCTTCTTTCGTTTACCGACTACTCCTTGGGTAACGGCTCCTTTAATTGGGTGGGTATAAGCAATTACGAAAAGCTGTTTTCCCGTTCAACCTACGAGAAAATGTTTGTAGCTACGTTTACTTACGTGGTTACCGTTGTACCACTATCTGTTGGTTTGGGTTTAGGCGCTGCACTGCTGATCAATTCGATAGGGCGCTTCTCCGACATTTACAAAACGATATATTTCTTACCCGTGATGTCAACGCTTCTTGCCATGGCGATAGCGTGGGAGTTCATGTTGCACCCGAGCATAGGTGTGATTAACCAAACGCTGGAAATGAGTTGCGGTACAGCGTTGGAAAGTATTCCGTTTATCGCAAAAGGTTGTGCGAATCGCTTCCCTTTGTGGTTGGGTGATCAAGACTATGCCATTTGGGTTGTTTGCTTCATTGGTATATGGCAGGGCTTTGGTTTTAACATGGTGCTATTTTTGGCAGGGCTGACAGGTGTTCATAGAGAGCTCTACCATGCAGCTGAAATGGACGGAGCGAAGTCGTCATGGGAGCGGTTTCGTCTGGTGACCTGGCCTGCGTTGGGACCCACCGTGGTCTTTGTTGTCACGATCTCGTTCATACGTGCGTTTCAGGTTTTTGACACCATCGAAGCCTTCTGGCCTCAGGGGGGCGGTCCAAACAAGTCTGCTTACGTGATGATGTTTGCTGTATTCGAAAAAGGCGTGCAACAAAATCTGATCGGAATCGGTTCGGCCATAACGATGGTTTTTCTGGTCTTTGTCATGTTCATTACCGTTATCCAACGATGGCTGATCGAACATAGGGTGCATTACACATGATTGGCACATGGTGGAAGCATTTAGTGCTGATTGTAGGTGCCATTATTGTCATCGCACCTTTCTACATGATGGTCAGCTACTCCTTTAAATCTCCAGGGGAAATTGATCGGGGGGAGGGCGGTTTCTTTGGTGCTCAAGCCCTCATGATAGATGAGCGATGCGTAAAGCTTCGAGATCCCGACCGCGAGGATATTGCCTCTGCTGCCGAGCAGTACCCTGACATTAGCGATAGCCAGATTCAGCAGGCATTGATTAAAGTGGCAGAAGCTGATTGCTCAATGATACCGCTGGTGTTTAATTACACCAAGGCTTTTACAGAAGCGCCCTTGCTACGTTATTTACTCAATGGTGTGATTGTCACGGCATCAATATTCTTTCTTCAAGTTCTAGTCGCATTGCCTGCAGCTTATGCCTTGGCAAAGTTAAAATTTTGGGGGCGTGATTTTGTGTTTGGCCTTGTATTGTTTTGCCTTCTTATTCCCGTTCATGCTATCGCCTTGCCTTTGTACATAATTCTGTCGAAATTGGGTCTGACGAACACCTACGCTGCCCTTGTCATACCGTGGACAATCAGTGCATTTGGCATCTTTCTGATGCGCCAATTTTTTATGACAGTTCCAGATGATCTTATTGATGCTGCCAGAATGGACGGCTTAAGCGAATTAGCCATTGTCTGGCGTGTCATGTTACCCACAGCTGTACCTGCACTATTGGCCTTCGCCATCTTTAGTGTCGTCGCACACTGGAATGATTATTTCTGGCCTCGCCTGGTGGTGACGGGCAATCGTGATTTATTCACACCACCTTTGGGGCTTAGAGAGTTCAAAGGCGACGGTGATGGAAGTTATTTCGGACCCATGATGGCTACCGCAACTGTCATTGTAACACCGTTGCTTGTTGCTTTTCTGTTGGCGCAACGCCGATTCATCGCAGGAATTACGTTATCCGGAATGAAGTAGGACGGCAGAAATACAAATAAACCCCGTACTGGGATCACCAACCGGATCCGTCAACATACCCTTTCAATGGATCCGATTATCAGGAGAAAAAGCAGTGAAACTAGCAATGACCTTTGTGGCCTTGGCCATGACTGCCACCTCCTCAGTGGCGCAAGATAGGATAGCGATTGAATTCGCATATCCCTACAGTCACCTTTTCGATGTGACCTATGAAGCCATGATGCCGGAATTTAATAAAGCACACCCCAACATTGATATTAAATTCCGAGCAACCTACGAATCTTATGAAGACGGAACAAACGTAATTTTACGTGAATCTGTGGCGGGCAATTTGCCCGACGTTACTATGCAGGGCCTTAATCGACAACAAATTCTGGTGGAAAAAGGCATCGCAAAATCTCTTGAGCCTTATATTGCCAGGGAAGCTGACTTTGAGAAAAATGGGTATCACGCAGCTATGTTGTCTTTGTCTACGTTTAATAAGGCTGTACACGGCCTACCGTTCTCAATTTCCCTGCCTGTCGGTTACTACAACATGGATATTCTTCGAGAAGGTGGTATCGAACAGCTACCGACTACTTGGGAAGAAGTTATCACTGCTTGTCAGACGATGCAAAGCAACGGCGTAAAGAATCCGATTTTCTGGGGATGGAACATCACAGGCAACTGGTTCATGCAGGCGTTGATGTGGTCACAAGACAAGGCTATCGTCGAAGATGGAAACGTAACAATCGATAGTACTGAGGCTTTAGTGGCATTCAAACAGATGCAAGCTATATTCGATGGTTGTAATATGCAAAACTTGAATTGGAAAGCAGCATTAGCGTCTTTCTCTGCTGGTGAGATCGGCATGATGTTCTGGTCGACATCAGCATTGGGTGCTGTTGAGCGCAGTCAGGGCGACTTCGAGTTGGTTACCGGACCGTTTCCAGGATTTGATGGAACTCCAAAAGGATTACCGGCTGGCGGCAATGCAGCCATGTTGACTTCTCAGTCTGAAGATCCTGCTGTGCTCGATGCTTCATGGGCATGGTTGAAGTTCATTACATCTGGTGAAGGTGCTGCAGAAGTGGCTAAGACAACTGGGTACATGCCACCTAACAAAGCGGCTAACGAAATTATTCTCGCTGATTTTTATAAGCAGAATCCCAATAAGCAAACCGCTGTTGATCAATTGCCACTACTGCGCGACTGGCTCGCTTATCCAGGAGACAACGGTCTGGCTATTACGCAGATTATCTATGACGGCATTGAGCGTATTGTCACTAAAGACGTTACTGATATGAAAGAGCTACAGATGGAGCTGGTTGAAGAAATTTCAGACCTTCTTTAACTGCTAACAGTGCTTAACGGATCGTCTCGTCTTTATTATTTGTTCTTTGTTGAACAGTTTCAAGTGGGGCGGGGCGATCTCTCGTGTACTCAATAAACGAGCATGCAATGAAAATCATTCATATATCTGATTTACACCTGACGATTCCCGGAGAACGTATGGCGGGTCTGAACCCTCATAAGCGTTTTGAATCTGCGTTAGCTGACGTGAATGAAAATCATGCTGATGCACAACGTATAATCATAACCGGAGATCTGACGCATTGGGGAGAGATGCCTGCCTACGAGTCTCTTCGGGAAATAATAGCTAAGCAAACAATTTCCATAAGACTTATGATCGGAAATCACGATGATCGCAGCGTGTTTTTGGAGGCTTTCCCAGATCACCCGAGGGATGATCAAGGGTATATAAATTATGCCGAATCTCTTGATGGCACCCGGTTGATCTATTTGGATACCACTGCTCCGAAAACACACGCAGGTCATTTTGGTGCGGATCGGCAATTGTGGCTTGAGACTGAGCTGCGAAACAACTCGCATGTTCGCATATTCTTGCATCACAACCCGATGGAACTGGGATTACCTGCGGTGGATCTCATATCATTGGTATTAGAGGACCGCCCCTCGTTTAAGGCATTACTGGAAAAGTACAGTGGATGTATAGACTATATTCATTTTGGCCATGTTCACGCTCCTATTCATGGCACATTTTGTGGAATACCGTTTGCATCAGTCCCCTCAACTGTCAATCAGTCCATACCCAGTCTCACCGAGACTGAGTTGTTACTCAGTGCACCTTTGGATCCGAAGTACTACGTTATTCAAGTATGCGACAACGAGACGATAATTCATCAGATTCCATTTACTTGGGACGGTCCTGTTTTTACATCGGGAACTGGGTGGGAAGACTGGACTAAGCAGGGAATCTAGATGCTAGATGACATCCTTGATTTATTGCTACTTATTTATTAATCCTACCGCGTGCTTAGCATGAAATGGGATTGGCGCTGGTAGCAGTGTCGCTACCGAGTATGGATCCGGTACACAACATCTCGATTATGAGTATAAGAAGCATTAAACACTTATCGCCACCAAACTGCCACACCAAAAAACGTAAGCGCTCCACGCTACCCATATTGCCTTCACGCGCTTAGAACGTAAAACTGTGTACTCCAAAAACGCGAGTACATATCATGTCCCAATCACCACGCAAATCCGCGCGCAATGGGAAAAGCTTGTTACCGAGTTTTCCACCGGCTCTGAGAACGAACGTGAGTTCTGCAGTCGCCTGGACATGAAACTGATTACGCTACGCAAATGGCGATATCATTTTCAGTCGCAGCACAATGCGAGCACAAACCCAAAGCCTGCCCGGTTTGTCAAAATCAATGTACCTGAAGAGCGTGTGTCACACCTAGCTGCGGTGCTATGCATCGGCCCCGACATTCGCCTGGAGTGTCCGGTAACTTATGATGTGTCGTCTCTGGCTCAACTGGCATTGGCGGTGCACCATGGCCGCTAGTCGCTGGACGGCCAAACAGGTGTTTCTCTATCGAGAACCTGTGGA
>JBLIIE010000045.1:0-32153 GCA_047634635.1 Granulosicoccus sp.
TCTGGCCGCTATCAGGTGCTTCGACACATGGCTTGGCGTCAGCCTGGACTGGACGAAGAATCTGCTATCGCTGTTCGTATCAACTTGGGAGATCCGACGACTCTGTACCTTCCAGACGATCTGAAAAGCTATGGTGAGTTCATACCCGCATCGTTAACCCCAGCATTAGAGTGGCCACGTGAAACTCCATCATTCGTTGTCAACGGCACAATTACGGTTCGACTTGGTCGTTTTTTGCATATGGAAACACTACTGGTTTTCACCGATCCGGAGACAGGTCAAGGATTTCGCCTAGATCAGAGCCGCAAAATGCGAAGTCGAGAGTTACACTACATCGACAATCCTAGATTTGGCATTCTTACACGCATTCTGCCTTTGGACGATGTTTTGCTACCCGAGACCGAAGAAGCTGATAATACAGGGGCAATTGTGACACCCGAATAATTACGACGCGCACACATTGCAGAATCCAAGTGTGAATTAGCCTACGTTTTTTAACCAAGAGCAAGTCTTTAAGCATTAGTGGCCGCTATTCAGTCAATGTTCAGGGCGTATGGCTTAATGTGTTTACCAGGGTGATAGACCCATCACGTTAAGCATCTGAGGAATTTCCATGAAGCATTCATACTTGCAGCGCAGATTCTTGAGCTGCACCTTTATAGCAGCAACGCTAAGCGTTTTTTCGGCTACAGCGACAGCTGGGAATAATCGTGTTCCAACAGAGCGATTTACTGAATACGCCAAGGTACTTAACGTTCAGCCCGTTTTTCAGGAGATCAGGTTAAGAGAGCCCCAACAACAATGCTGGACAGATCAAGAACGTTACATCGTTGGCTATGAAAGAATCACTCAGTCTGCTAGCCGACGTTCCAGCCATAATTCAACAGGAAATGCCATTGTTGGAGGATTAATCGGCGGCGTCATTGGCAACCAACTCGGTCGCAGTCACAGTAGTCGATCACGAACAGGAGCCACTGTTGCAGGTGCAATTATTGGTAGTGCCATAGGCAATGAGTCGAACTATCAGAGTTCTCGAAACGGCCGCTATCGACATACGGAACAGGTACGCTCAACACCCATTTATGAAACGAGGGAGGTGCAACGCTGTAAAAGAACGGTAGAGTCTCGCGCCGAGACCCGATTGCAACACTACAACGTTACCTATCTTTACAAAGGACGTAAGTTCGTTACTCAACTTCCACGAGACCCTGGCAAACGATTAGAACTCCAGGTTACAGTGGCGCCCGCACGCAGGTAAAACAACATGATTGTTTCTTCGCATCAACGTCGTTTAAGCAATGCGCTCTGGTGTTTTTTTACGGTGCGTTTTTATCGACTTTTTGTTGTGTCATGCCGTGTTCTAGTGCTATGCCTTGTCTCTGGTCTGATGTTCATGTCACAGTCGATGGCAACTGATGCCATCGACCGTGCACATGCAATCGAAATTGCCAAAGAACAGAATGGTGGGAGCGGCAAAGTACTTGGCGTATCGACGACCACAGATTCAGCCGGAAACACACGATTCGCTGTAAAACTCTTGTCAAATGGCCGAGTGCGGGTATTCACTATCAGAAGAGCACCCTAAGTATGCGCGCTTTGATTATCGAAGACGATGAAACGCTCCGCGCCCAATTGGTTGCAGCCTTAAGAGATCAGGGTTTTGCCATTGATGAAACCGGTGATGGAAACGAGGGCTTGTATCTAGCGACTAACATGCCATTGGATATTGCTATTATAGATCTTGGCCTACCAGGAAAAGATGGTCTATCGATTATCCAATCTCTACGAAAACAAGATAAGTCATATCCAGTGCTTGTATTAACAGCGCGTGATCGATGGCAAGACAAGGTAGACGGACTAGAAGCTGGCGCCGATGATTACCTGACCAAGCCCTTTCATATTGAAGAATTACTGGCTCGGATGCGAGCATTACTTCGTCGTACCGGTGGTTGGACTGAGTCGATATTGCATTTTGAACGTATGAGTATAGACACTCGCGCTCAGCAGGTAAGCGTCGATGGCAACCCCATAGAGCTGACAGCTTTTGAATACAGAGTTCTAGTCTATCTGGCAACTCAGGGAGGAAAAGTGATCAGCAAGTCTACCTTACTAGATCACCTCTATGACGAGGCCACAGATCGTGACCCCAATGTACTTGAAGTTTTTATCAGACGATTACGACAAAAGCTGGATGCAGACAAGAGTTTGCAACCCATAGAGACGTTACGTGGCCGCGGCTACCGATTAGCACTCGCTCGGTTGAGTGATAATGATAAAGAGCATAGCGCGTAACAACCATGCGCTCCATAACATCGCGCCTTGTTATCGGTACCAGTATCGTACTCACCGTTTTCGTCATCCTTGTGGGATTATCTGTCTCTTATTCCGTTCATCAACGTGCAGAAACTGCAAGACTGGATCGATTGCAGGGCCTTATCTATGGCATTCTTGGCGCTACCGATATTGACAACGATGCCATGCTGAGCGTCAATACTCTCGCCCTACCCGACCCTATGCTAGGCCAGAGTACTGCCGGTCTATACGCTGAACTGGTCGGTAGTGATGGCCGAAAATTATGGCAAAGTACATCAACTACCAGCTGGATACCCAGTGTCAAAGTCCGACCTATCGGCGATTGGTTGTTTGAAACAGCAGAGAACGAAAATGCTAATTCACTGCACCGATTGCAATTAGCCACTGCTTGGGAATTTGCCAATGGTGAAGAATTTCCGTTTATCGTACACGTTGTCAGCGAGGCAGATTCGTTAGCCAGGCAGCTCAAAAGGTTCGATCAGACTTTATGGGCATCATTGCTCGGCTCTGCCATTGCTCTACTGGTTGTGCAGCTGGTTGTGCTGAGATATACGCTAAAGCCTTTACACAACATTGCTGAAGAGGTGGCTGATATAGAGCACGGATACCGCGACTCACTCAGCGAGCATGTCCCCGAGGAACTCAGGTCATTGACTATGGGCCTCAACGCCTTATTAGGTGCCGAACGGGAGAGGCATTCTCAATACCGCCATTTACTGGATGATTTAGCTCACAGTCTTAAAACTCCACTGTCTGTGCTGCAGAATCTTGGCAAGCCAAATCAGACAGAACGAGACACCATACTGGAACAGACCAGCCTCATGCGCCAATCGATCGAACGCCATACTCAACGCGCAACCATTCGAAGTCCAAGATATCTGGCCCCAGTAATCAATGTACTTCCAGTTATTGAGCGCACCTGTTCAACGCTTAACAAGCTGTACGAATCTCAAACTGTACAGTTCAACCTTGAAGGGGTTAATTCAGAATTCACCGTTCGAATGGATGAAGCCGATCTTTTTGAAGTGATAGGAAATATTCTGGAAAACGCGTGCAAGTACGGCAGTCAGACTATTTGGGTCTCTACGGATACTAAATCCAACACGTTAATTGTCGAAGACGACGGCCCTGGGTTCCCAGATATTGATTTAAACCAACTTGCCCAACGTGGTGTCCGTGCTGATAGCCAGACACAGGGGAGCGGAATGGGATTAGCGGCCGTTCAACAACTGATGGGGGCGCACGGTGGCCAGTTGATTCCCAGCCACCGCTCGCAGGGCGGAGCTCATATCGCCCTAGTATTCTTGCAATAGAAGATCGAGTTGCTCCCTAGCCAGCAGCGCTTAGCCAGCCGCGCTTAGCCAGCCGCGCTTAGACCTAAGGCTTGGCGATGATGTAACCAAGCCAGCACGCATAATCCTCAGCCTCGTCTGTAGCAATATACTCGTCAAGAGCTTCGTCTGTTTTAGGATCGAATTTTTGCCGATAGACCATACTTTCGCTATAACCCGCCTCTGCAAGTATTTCACGTAACTCACGAGCTCCCCAAACACGCCAAGTGTAAGAAAATGCCTTTTTTATTTTAGACTTATCAGGAAAGTGGAAATGAATGTGGCATTTTAATTCGTTAGTTATCGCGTTGAATTCTGCCTGCTCCCAGATATATTTAAATCCATCAACCTTTCTTTTTTCCTTCTGCGTTTGATAGCACTCCGAACCACCAAACACGTCTAGGAAAAGCAAACCATCATCGACTAGTGCCTCGCGAGTCCTCTTGAAATATTCAAGCATGGTCGCCCTTTCCTGAAAAAACCAGTAACTGAAATTATAGGCTTGCAGTACATCTACCTTGTCGGTAGTCACATTCAATACATCGTCTTCGATCAGTTCAATGCGTTGTTTTTGCTCATCGGTAAGCTTGGCTATGTTGTGCTTGCGACTCCAGTCCAGGACTTCAGAATCAAAATCCACTGCTGTAGCTGTATTACCCCGCCTACGCTTAACAAACTGGCATGATGATATCGCAGTACCGGCAAAATCTTCTCGCATGGTTTTGGGCTTTCGCCCTCGAAGCTTTTTGAACGTATTGTCGATAAAATCAAGTTCAAAATCCGGGTTTTGTACAGATGCCTGATACAGCAGATGCCTATCGGCTTTGTCAGCCATTGTAAGCGTTTGAGTATTTTCAGCGATTGCCATAGATGATGCCTATAAAACCTTTAAGTGCCCAGACACATGGGTCTGATTATTCGTTCCGCTCGGATGTGATAGCCGTTACACGGATATTGCCAACGCAATGATACGTCCAAATGACTTGAACGTAACAGAATTTAACTCAACGAATTCAACACGACTTAGGTATTAACTAATTTTTCACAGACTATTCAAGTCAGTCTTCCAATAAACCATCGAGTTCATCAGACACGCAGCCTTCTCAAATTCCAAGTCCTACACGCCTCAGGTTGGAATCAATGTTTGATTCCAACTCCACGATTTAGTAGCGTCATAGCAATAGTTCCTAGTATCGCTATGAATAAAAGAATAAGCAGAAAACTTGTCCAGATGGGTATATCACTTGTACCCAATATGCCGTAGCGAAAACCGTTGATCATGTACAACATAGGATTGAACATGGATACGGTTTGCCAGAACGGCGGCAACATGCTTATTGAATAGAAAACACCACCCAAGTAAGTCAACGGCGTTAATATAAAATTGGGCACAATAGATATATCATCAAATGACTTTGCAAAGACCGCATTGATTAACCCACCTAAAGAAAACATCATGGATGTTAAAATTGCGACTGCGATTGTGATGATTGGATGCACTGGTCTAACATCCGAAAAAAACAGAGAAACTATGGCAACCAGAGAACCGACCAATAAGCCACGAGCCATACCCCCAGTTACGTAACCAAGCACAATAGTAATATTACTAACAGGCGACACCAGCATTTCTTCAATATAGTATTGCATCTTTGAACTGAAGAAAGAGCTGACGACATTGGAATACGAATTGATAATGACCGCCATCATAATAATACCGGGAACAATGAAATCGATGTAGCGAAAGCCACCCATATCACTGATTTTAGCGCCAATGAGACTCCCAAAAATCAGCATATAAAGGATTGCATTGATCGATGGAGGTACAATCGTTTGCACCCATATACGGGCGAATCTGCGAATTTCCTTTCGAACTATCGTTCTGAACGCTATGCGATTTATTGCCAGTAAATCCAGCTGATGCTTATCAGCACTCATACAGATTCTTCCGTTTTTCGATGTACCAGTCTCAAGAAAAACTCTTCCAGTCTGTTGGTCTTATTACGTAGGCTCGTCACTTCGATTCCCGTAAGCGAAAGCTGCCCAAAAAGCTCATTCAGTGTGTGGCCCTTAGGTACATCGACCTCAATACTGTTTTCATCACGATACCGAACAGCAAATGATGCAAAATCTGGCAGAGCATTAGGATGTCCACGGGTATCAAGCACAAACGTTTCGAGCATAGATTGACTGAGCAGTTGCGCCACATCACCATGCTCTATGATTTCTCCCCCATCAATGATGGCAACATTCCTACAAAGTGCTTCTGCTTCTTCCAGATAATGGGTGGTCAGAATAATTGTGGTGCCATGCTGCTCGTTCAACTCTTTCAAAAAGCTCCACATCGATCGTCTAATTTCCAAATCCACACCCGCTGTTGGTTCGTCCAGAATCAACAATCGAGGTTCGTGAATTAGGGCACGTGCAATCATGAGTCGTCGTTTCATGCCACCAGATAGCTGACGAGAAGGCACGTTACGTTTGTCCCATAAATCTAATTTCTTGAGATAGTACTCGGCACGCGCCAATGCTTCAGCACGATTGATTCCGTTGTAACCTGCCACATTCAATAAAGTGGGAAGAACAGGCTCAAAGACATTGAAATTAAATTCTTGTGGAACTAAACCAATGCTTGCTTTAGCAGCCTCGGCCTCAATATCAATGTCATGGTCAAAAACCATGACTGTGCCGGAAGTTTTGTTGATCAAAGACGAAATAATTCCAATGGCCGTGGATTTTCCAGCGCCATTGGGACCCAACAACGCAAAAAAATCTCCCTCAGGAACGCAGAGATCAATGCCTTTCAAAGCATATACTGTGTCGCCATAAGTCTTGGAAAGACCGGCAATAGACAAGGCATTCATGAGATTCGGATTGGGTTTTACGCTGGCAACCCATAGTCTAGCGCAGCTGGCTGACTCCAGTACCGCTTAACTGTTGTGTCCATCGGCAAGCCGTGTGGCCGCAGCATAGCGGCGATAGTTTGACTGAACTTTTTGCACATAGGCTTTCGTTTCAGCGAACGGAGGTACACCCTTATATCGCCTTACGTTGCCTGGTCCGGCATTGTAGGCAGCCAGCGCCAGCTCCACTGTTTCAAATTCTTTTAGCAACGATGCCAAATAACGAACTCCACCGCGTAGATTGTCTTTTGGGTCACCCGAATCTTTAACCTTGAGCCAAGTTGCAGTGTCTGGCATCAGCTGCATTAAACCTTGGGCACCCACGTGTGATAGCGCATTATTGTCAAAACAGGATTCTTCAGTGACAACAGCTTTCACCAAGTTTGAATTAACCTTGTATCTCTGACTGAATTCCTTGATCAGGTGCTCGTATTTATCTGCTCGCCGAGCTACTGCTTGTGGAGTCAATCCCATACAGCGTACGTGAGGAATCGGCTCGCCAGCCTCACCGCCCCTTTTTGAATCTCGCCAAGTTACCAGCTGGTTCCATCGAGTCGGGTCAGCGTCCACCGCACTAAAGTAGTGCTTCGGTTTGCGATCAGTTCTTATGTCAGGAAAACCCACACCATGAAAGGTTACAGGCAGATTTCCAACTAATTCTGCACGTGCCAGGTCGGGAGAGTATTTAGCTGATCTCAACCAGCGACGGCTGTTGACTTTATCTAATACGGCATTGATAGTTGCTTCCAACGCATAGCTAGACGGCCTGCTGGCGCGCAAGGATAGTTCTGGACTTACCACATGGATTTTCGGCAGAACTGGCCTTGTATCAGTTGTCTTACGCATGGCACGCGGCACAGGTCGGTTTGCCGGGCGCGCGACCCATTCAGCCAACGACATGCCAGTCGAATTACCGCCTCCAAGGCTAGGTGGCTCGGGTTTCGCAAAACCAACGACTAATGTGGCAGCAACGCATACGGAAACCACTCGAAACACTTTAAACACTTTAAATTTGCCAGTAATCTGATGATTACTAATAAGTTTCATCATCGTTGGATTAGAAGGAATACCAGGAGCAGAACAAGAATTACATATTACCTTGTTTTTGGCAAAATAGCGTCTACAATCCTAACGGCACCTGGTACGTCCAGATCCAATCATCCACCGCAAAACCCAATATTGGAAGTGTGAGCTGCATCACGTTCACAGGTTTTACTCGAAGGTAATGGTCGGCCTATCTTTTTGCCACAATACTTCATTACCCCCTTCATTCCGCGCTAATACACGTGCTACTACGAACAAGAGGTCTGACAGTCGGTTCAGGTATTTCATACTGAACGGTGGCACTGGCTCTTCCCGTTTAAGGCTGACGACAAGTCTTTCGGCCCGACGACACACTGTCCTTGCAAGGTGACACTGTGCAGCTGCAAGGCTACCGCCTGGCAAAATAAAATCTTTTAGCGGTGGAAGATCATCATTGAAGTGATCAAGCGTCTCTTCTAGCCAGTCAATATGCGTCTGCATAATGGCTTGATGCCCGGGAATACAGAGCTCCCCACCCAGATCAAACAAATGATGCTGCACCTCATTCAACACTTTTTCCACGGTAGCAGGCAACTCATTGGTGAGAAGCATTCCCAGTAACGAATTAAGCTCATCCGTTGTGCCATAGGCTGCAACCCGCAAACCGTCCTTGTCAGTCCGACTGCCATCTCCCAAACCCGTGGTTCCATCATCACCGGTGCGCGTATAGATCTTAGATAGTCTGTTACCCATAAGTCTCGTTTGATCAGTTCCGTAAGTTAACGTTCATAGGACGGTTGTACGTACCTACGCACAGTATAATCACTTAAAGAACACTGACAGAGGCTACCCGCGTGATCGAAGAAACAATTTTCAGCAAAATCATTCGCAAAGAAATCCCGTCGGATATGGTGTACCAGGATGAATTGGTAACTGCTTTCAGAGATATTAATCCGCAGTTGCCAACCCATATATTAATTGTCCCAAACCGTCACATTCCCACTGTCGATGACATTTGCGATGAAGATGAGGCGGCCATGGGACGTATGTTAACGGTTGCTCGTCGGCTTGCACACGAGGAAGGCCTGAACACTTCAGGATACCGACTCATCATTAACTGCGGCGAGCATGGGCGCCAGGAAGTTCCCCACATTCATATGCATTTACTCGGTGGCGACGATGTTGGCCCGATGATTTCGAGAAAGAGATAAACACCGTGACAGCAGACAATAAAAACACCAGCACCTACATAACAACAGGTGATCTTCAACAAGCGGTAGATGCAGCACTGACGCTTGAACGCCCCTTACTGATTAAGGGCGAACCCGGAACCGGAAAAACGGAATTAGCCATAGAGGTTGCCCAAAAACTTGGAGTAGCCCTAAAAACATGGCATATCAAGTCCACTACTCGAGCGCAGCAAGGGCTGTATGAATACGATGCAGTTTCAAGGCTTCGCGACTCACAGCTCGGCGATGAGGCTGTAAAAAACATCAACAACTACATACTTAAAGGTGTTCTCTGGGATGCATTTACTAGTGACGAACGCTCAGTTGTACTGATCGACGAAATCGATAAGGCAGATATCGAATTCCCTAATGATCTGCTGCAAGAGCTAGACAAGATGGCTTTCGATGTTTATGAAACACGCGAGACCGTGACTGCAAAAATTCGACCTCTGGTTATTATTACTAGCAATAATGAAAAGGAACTGCCTGATGCGTTTCTGAGACGTTGCTTCTTCCATTACATTAGTTTCCCAGACCGCGAAACCATGTGTCGAATTGTGGAATCTCATTTTCCTGACATCAAAAAAGACCTTCTCAGCGCTGCTCTGGAAGTCTTCTTTGATCTACGCGAAGTGCCTGGGCTTAAGAAAAAACCATCGACATCAGAGCTGCTGGATTGGCTTAAATTACTCATCGCTGATGATTTGCCGGCAGAAGCACTGGGAGCAACAGACATTAGAACTGTTCTGCCGAAGATGCACGGAGCTCTGTTAAAGAACGAGCAAGATATTCATTTGTTTGAAAGGCTGATATTCCTGCACAAGCAACAAAACAAAAGACGCTGATACCTGACATGCTTCTCGACTTTTTTGACAGATTGCGTCAGTCCGATTTACCAGTATCCACGGGTGAGTGGTTAACGTTGATGCGTGGTATGTCTAACGGCATAGGCACACTCGGCATTGATCAATTCTACGCTTTCGCACGACTCTGTTTAATCAAGAACGAAGCTCACTATGACCGCTTCGATCAGGTTTTCAATGACTATTGGTCCGGGCAAGCTAATCGTTTTGAAGAACTCATGAATTCACTAGACAAAGGCATCCCAGATGACTGGCTCAAACTAAAGGACAGAGAAGCATTAAGCGCTGAACAGCGTGAGCAAATTGAGGCTCTTGGGGGCTGGGACAAACTCATGGAAACCTTGGCTGAACGACTGGCCGAACAAAAAGAAGAGCACCATGGCGGTAGCAAATGGATTGGAACGGGTGGTACCTCTCCTTTCGGTCAAGGAGGATTCAACCCTGAAGGTATTCGAATTGGCGAAGGCGCGAAGAGACAAGGACGTGCCGTAAAAGTCTGGGAACAACGACGCTATAAGGATCTGGACGGTGATAGTGAGATTGGCGTTCGAAATTTCAAAATGGCATTACGACAGTTGCGCCGACTGGCTCGAGATGGGAGAGAAGAAACACTGGATCTGGATACGACAATACGGAAGACTGCGAGCAATGCCGGCGTGTTGGATATTCACTTGAAGTCAGAGCGTCAAAACGCTATTAAAATCCTACTTCTGATCGACATCGGAGGCTCTATGGATTATCACGCGCAGTTATCAGAAACTCTATTCTCCGCTGCTCGAACTGAGTTTAAGAGATTAGACACATACTGGTTTCATAATTTTATTTATGAACGTGTTTGGCAGGACAATGCTCGGCGCCATCACGTGCAAACCCCAACCGTTGATCTCATGCGTTCATTTGGTAAAGATCACCGATTAATCATTGTCGGAGATGCGACGATGAGCCCTTATGAAATCGCAGTACCTGGCGGTAGCGTTGAGCACTGGAATGAAGAAGCAGGTGCTGTCTGGCTCAAACGAATGCAGCATGCATTCCCCCATTGCGTGTGGCTAAATCCAGAATCTCCCGAATGGTGGCAATCTACACCGTCCGTGCGACTGACTAAGGAGCTAATGGAGGATCGGATGTTCCCTATGACAGTTGACGGGCTGCAATCAGCCATCCAGGCTCTAAAAACACCGTTAATACCCAAGACGGCAAGTTCATAGAGGGTCACACAGACGATTCTGTGTATGCGCGCAAAAAATCCGTACCATCTCGCTGATTAATTCTTGCCTCTCGGACCATTTCTTGCAAACAACAGGGCTCGAACGGAGCTAATAACACTTCGGACAACTTATACAGACGGCTAAAACCGAATACTCGTTTTCGCCGAAGTCCATTGGCTCCGTTCGTACTTCCCGATTTCCAGAGGGTGCAACTTTGATTTCGTTTAGAAAATTAGTCGATATCACTGACTTGCCTAAAATTTTCAAGCTCCAGAAAGCATCCAACATTGTGCTGAAGCACTTTCTTAGGAATGTGTTTTTATGCTTAGGTGGCATTGCTCTTACAGCCTGTCAATCTGATCCAGCCAACACGACTAACAATGAGTCAGATCCTCAGCAAGAAAACCCTGTGCGCTCTGATTCCCAAGTTGCAGACCTGACCGATGATTCTTTACTTTCGCCCACTGTGGCAACTTTATCCATCACATCAGAACCTGGCTTTCTCAATCTGACATGGGAGGCAATTCCAGATCAGCAAAAAGCTAACATCTATAAATTTGATGGCGTTGAAGAGTTCGAGGTGTTGATTGCGCAAATCAACGACAACACCAAACAAACAATCAAGCTGCCCAGCAGAACCCATCAAAGAGCCTGGCAGAGCGAACAATTCCGAGTTGAACTATGCAACACCAACGACTGTCTGAGTTCCGCAAGGGTATCTATTACCGAATTGGTAGAAGGTAGTGTTCAACGGGTTTATCCTTCAGTCTTTGTTCGAAGTGAAAAGTTCGCTGACAATGTAGCTTTCAATACGAGCGCTAGCTTAATGGCTGTGTCTCTGCCAGTTCAGGGTGTAATAGATTTATATTTAAGGTCTGAAAATCTCTGGTTCAACACACAAAGGATAGCGTTAGAGTCAAACACACTACCGTCAACTCGAACTATCACTCTGGGGCTTTCCCCTTCGGGAGATACAATGAGCGCACTTGTCGCAGATGGCAAAAGTAATTTGGAACTAAAAATTATAGAGCGTTTTGGGGAAGCGTGGTTTGAGACGACGTCACTGGAGCTAGACAGAACCACAAAAGCCAGTGCCAGTAATTTGGAGGTCAGAACCTCAGACACTCTTTCGATTTCCAAAGACAGCAACCTGATTCTCATCAGCACCAGGAATGAACTATTCACAACTACCCGAACAAGGACGGGCTGGACAGCTCTTAGTCTATTGCAACAAGAACAATATCAACCCTCCCACCCCGCATTTACCAAGCGTTTCACCACAGAGGCCGTATTAAAAACTGCCAGTGCCAACCATACACATACACGTTTATTCACCGTCCACTCCCTGGACCAAAGCCTCTGGCTAAGTGTTTGGGAACAAACCACTGCAGATTCTGCGACCCCGACCTGGAATAAAACATCTGCTTACGAGATAAACAACATCAACTCTATGAAAGATGTGTCGATCCATAGCAATTCAAGCGGTGATCGCCTAGTACTCGCTGGTTGGGAACTCAACAACGATGTAGAGCGCACGCCTGTCCTGTGGCGCTATCAGATCCCAACTGTGTCGGCACTTAACGCAACGAGAAATTCAGAATTATCCGTTATCGATTCACTTCGATTTCCATTTGCAGCACAAAGCTCTGCCGTCTTGCGCTTTAGCGCAGACGACTCACTGAACCATGTAGTTTTAGGATGGCAAAGCATGCTAACTGCGACGAGTGCTCCAGATGCAGCATTGATAACCTATCAGTTCAGTGCAACAGCAATGCGCTGGCTTCCAAAACTCGAATTACCTGAAGTGTTTCCAACGTTTGCAAAGCAATCGTTTGTTCGATCAGCCCTACTTTCACCTGATGGTGACACGATGACGATCAGCATAGGCGCCGGACAATCCCTTGCTGATGAAAACCAAGTCGGTGAGTTGGTAACGTTGCAATAGGCAATCCATGCCTGTTTCAAAATAGTCACCTACCGAGGGTTATATATTACGCTTGGACAAATCCTCTGGTGCAGGGTATGCACTTAGCATGCGTCTTAAATCCAAAAGTAAGGTTTGGTTTGGCGCTCTGGTATTTACCAAGTCAACGCCCTTGAAGGCATGATCCAACAACTTTCCCATCGGCTGATGTGCATTGCCACTAATACTAAGCAAACTTCCTGAACATGCCAACTCCACACCCGTGTAGCTATGATCAGTTTCCAGGCAAACTTGCATGATTTTTCGCGCAAGTAGATAAGCTTGCGGCTCTTCCCTGTGTCTAAGTAGAAACGCATAGCGATTTTCTTTCATTGACGCCATATGACCTGATCGGCGATAGATTGCACTAAGCGACCCTGTAATCGTTACCGCCATTCCGGTATAGGCAGACAGTGGTAACAATTGGTCATTTGGCGTTTTCACAAAGACATCCAATACTAAAAGACTAACGCGGTCAGTTAATTCGTCTGCCATGTCCAGATAATTCTGAAATTCACCAAGCAAAAGCTGACAATCATCGTTCAAATCCAGATCACTGATAATCGAGAACTCTATCGGTTGGTCTCCTGTAGCTTCCTGCTTACGCTCTGTCTCTGCACGCATAGCTTCGCTACTTTCCCTTCGTCGTGCGAATCGAAACACACTTCGAGAAGACTCTTTGATCAATACATGTTCATAGTCAACATCGACGGTATCGCCATCAGGCAAACACCAGGTAGCCGTATGAATTCCAGTACCTGCAGATTGAGGCCCTGAAGGCTCAAGAATTAAATCCGATTTCAATCCAAGTAATGAATCTGCATCCTCTAATTGCAACTCAATGATAGCAGCAGCACTTAAATAGCTAATCCGCCTGTCTGGCTCTACTATCATGACCGCACCAGCCAACGATTCGATAATTTCCTGGAGCAGAGATCGCTCACTTTGCAATTCCCTGCGCTGCCGAACGAAACGACTAATCGCGTCAATTCGACTGAGCAGAAGTTCACTCGATTCATTCTTGAACATACATTCAACGGCACCAGCCCTCAGGCTACGTTTAATGATGTGATCGCTATAGGTGCCGGTAAGAACAGTACACACGATATCCCCAGTGTCTTGGTGACTAATAAGGTCACGACAAAGCAAATCACCGGTAGTTTCCTGAAGATAGAAATCAAGAACCGCGATGTCGAACTCTATTGTCGTTGCCAGCCCTAGAGCTTCGTCTGCCGTAGCAGCCAGACTCACCTGATACCCCTGCATGCGAAACAAATCACGCAGCGAATGCCTAATGGTAGCGGAGTCATCTACAACAAGCAGATGAATATCGCCATTGTCGAATTTTTCCAATTCAGAATGCACATCTTTTACCGGAACATCCAGAAGCTTGCGCAACATGGGTTCGAGTCCCTGGTACTCTTTCCAAGATAGTACGGCGGTGTTTTCTCGGCCTGCCACCCATGCGCGTGTTTCTGCACGTAAGTCCGTTGACATAACCACTACAGGCAAGTCAGTAAACTCTGATTGCTCCAACACAGATGCAAACGCTGCGGCATCTTGCTGAGGTGTTGAAGGCCAGCCGAACAGAACCGCGCTATATTCTGAGCCGAACTGTTGGTACTGATTTCGAAGCAACATTACGGCACCGTCATAGGTGTCTGTGGCATCCACGACAAACCCTAGCGACTGAACATGTTTATCAAGCACGTAGCGCATCGTGGCAGAGGATTCCACCAACAGTAGTCGATTGTTCACGTCTTATAACAACCTAACATCAGACATGAACGGTAATCTAGGGATAATGAACAGGCACTCCGTTTGGTTTAGTGAGTTTCAGATTGCAAGATATGCACTAGGTTACGCATGTACGCTAACTCATAACGGCAGAACACTGTGATGCAAATCACGATTTCGCTCGAACAAATTGTATGAAAACAGCAGAAACACTGAATCAAGACCCTCGTGAACACGAATTCGTCCAAAACCCCTACGCGCTATATAACCAGTTACATCGCACTGGTGAACCTGTTTTTTGGAAAAACTACGGATTCTGGTGCCTGCCTTCGTTCGATGACGTTAATTCCGTCTTAAGGGATAGACAATTTGCCAGAGTTCCACCGCCAGGACACGAAGCACTCGAGATGCCTACACATCTTGTTGATTTCGCTGCATCAGAAAAATATTCCTTGCTGGCCCTTGAACCTCCGGCGCACACAAGGTTACGCAAACTGGTCAATCGAGCATTTCTTAATCGTCAGGTAAACCTGATGTCCTCAGGAATTCGAGAACTTGCCAATCGCTGCCTGGATGAAGTCCAACTACAGGGACAATTTGATGTTCTGAAGGACTACGCCGCGCCAATTCCGGTAACAGTCATCACACGTCTTCTGGGTGTTTCTGAGGATTCCGGACAACAGCTGATAGTCTGGTCACATGCCATGGTACAGGTGTACACGTTGACACAGTCTGTGGCAGAGGAACACCTCGCAAATCAGGCTGCTGCAGAGTTTCAGGAATTTCTAAAGAATTGCCTTGCGCGAAAACGTAAAGAACCAGGTGACGATTTGCTTTCACATTTAATTCAGCAACAGAACGATGAAGAACCACTGAGCGATGAAGAAATTATTTGCGTCGCTATTCTTCTTCTCAACGCCGGCCATGAGGCCACTGTTCACCAACTAGGAAACGCCGTTCTGACACTGTTGAATCACTATCCGATTGAGCGTCGAGATCAGCTGTTGTCACTGCTTGCCGACGACACTTCAGCCGATGCAATCGTTACTGAATGCCTCAGATTTGCAGCTCCTCTACACCTGTTCACGCGTTACGCGCAGACGAGTATCAAACTCAATGAACATGTTCGACTCGAACCCGGTGATCAAGTTGGATTGCTTCTGGCCGCAGCGAATCGCTGCCCGCGTCGTTTTAAGGATCCAGAACAATTCAATCCAAAACGGGATGATGCCGGCCATTTGTCTTTGGGTGCAGGTATACACTTCTGCGTTGGAGCTCATCTGGCAAAGCTTGAACTCAGAATCGCGTTGCAAGTCTTGTTTAGCCGTTTCCCAACGCTACGCCTGAGCGGCACAGCGGTGTATCAGAACAGCTATCACTTTCACGGACTGGAAAAACTACCCGTCACCTGGGAACCCAAGCCTAATGCTTAGCCTGCCAGCAACCCATGAAAGGGTTGAACCATGACGCGATCACCCGGCTGAACGCCATCTGTTTCTGAGGCGATAACAATCAGGCAATTTGCAGAGCTCATAGAACTTAGTCGACCAGCCCCCTGTTTGCCTGTTGATTCGACAACCATATCTCCTCTCTCATCTAGACTGAGTACGCCACGTTGATACTCCACCCGACCAGGTGATTTTCGCAAAGTCGACAAGGAGCGTGCGGGTATTTCCAACGGCATGATGTCAGTACACCCGGACAAATGGCGAATGGCAGGTTTCACAAACTGCAAAAAGGTCACCATTACAGCAACGGGGTTGCCTGGTAACCCGAAAAACGCAGCATCCCCAATAGTACCAAAAGCCAAAGGACGACCCGGCCGCATGGCAAGTTTCCAGAAACTAACAGAACCTAGATCATGGAATGCACGAGTCACGTAGTCAGCATCACCCGCCGACACCCCGCCCGAGGTAATAACAAGGTCGCTTTGATCCGCAGCGCACTTTAAAGCATCACGAGTCTCTTGTTCGTTGTCTCTGACAATGCCAAGGTCGATGGCTTCTACGTGCAAAGAGCTAAGCATAGCTGCCAACGTATGCCTGTTGCTATCGAAAAGCATTCCCGGTGCCAGAGGCTCTCCATCTTTATGAGACTCTAGCGCTTGCAGCTCATCACCCGTGGTAAAAAATGCCACTTTGAGCTTTTTGAACACCTCTACAAATTTGATACCCAAAGACGCCAAAACACCTATATCTGCTGGTTGGAGTGATCGCCCTTGTTCGAGTATTAGCTGTCCTGTCCGCACATCTTCTCCAGCCTTCCGCACATTCTTATACCCCACTACGCTACTGTCAATGTCGATGTAGTCCAAATGAGCGTTGGCATGTTCTTGAATAACGACAGTATCAGAACCTTCAGGCATGATTGCCCCAGTGTAAATACGAATGCATTCACCTTCATTCACAGACCCACTAAACGGCTTACCCGCCCATGCTGTTCCGATTAGTGTTAATGCTGCCTCTCCGTTGTCTGGAATACTTTGGCTATTCAACGCATACCCGTCCATGGCAGAGTTCGCCTGCATAGGGACGTCAAATGGCGACACAATATTGCTCGACAGCACGCGGTGTAAAGCATCTTCTAGTGCTACTTGCTCAACTTGCTTGAGAGGCAGTAAAGATTCGAATAAACGTCTTCGTGCCTCGCTGACTGGCATTAGCGCTGGTTCAATAACATCGTCGCAAGAAGGTTCTTTTTCAATCATGTCGACACCACGCTTTCAGCGCTCAACCGTTCTTCCTCGGTATTGATATTACGAAACGATTGTGAATATGCTTTCGCATCAAGGGTATATAACGTATGGTCCGAAAACCAGCGGTCAATCTTACGCTCACCCGCATCAAGAAAAGTATTCAACGATACCTCTACTCGTCGCTGCACCACACAGAAAACTGGCTGCAATCGATCACCATCGTGTGGAACTGCAATATCAGTATCATTATCTATGCATCCTTTTATCAAGGCTTGAATAAGTTCGGACTGCAAAAAAGGTGAGTCGCAAGGACACATCACAACGTAGTCACATTGCAATGCATTGATGCCTGCGCTCAAACCTGCCAACGGGCCTTGATGCCCAGTAAGAGTGTCCGACACAACAGGGACACCAAACTGTTGATACTCTTCAATACTTCGGTTGGCATTGATAACTACCGAATGTACGAGTGGGGTCAGTATGTCCAAAGCGTACTTGACCATTGGCTTACCAGCAACCTCGACCAACCCTTTATCTACGCCCCCCATTCTGCGCGCTAAGCCACCTGCAAGAATGACCGCGCCAATTTTTGCATCGCTATTCTCTACCATGAGGCTATTCATGAATTCCCTGTCGAGTTAGTACGAATTTGCCCCAGATAACTGGAAAGAAATTCATCAAATGATCCTTCGCTAGTCGCTTCAAGATCGTCCTGCTTGGTTTTCGACTCTTCAACGAGACTTGCGAGCCGCTGGTGAAGAACTGGATCGATGTCCTGTTGCTTCAACCATTGATCATGCGCTTGGGAGTGCTTCTGGGCATGTTCAAAGAATGAGCCTGTTTTCTTGATACCAGCAATCATTTGAGCCGACGGCGTCAGCTCAGGGTTATCAAACTTTGCACGCTGTGCTTGCAACGAGGGACCATATAAGGGTGATTCCTGCTGGCTATCAAGCCATTCGCTTAACGGCTCCAATGCATCAAGAATTGCATGTCCCCAATCTGCAAGTGCAATTGAGCCGTTTTCATAACGTAAGTGCAGTGACGGTTCTCGGCCCCGATGAGCAACGCAATTCACGTTGTCTTTATTAATGTCCATTTCTGCAGCAGATAGTGATTTCGGCGTCTGCAACCATGCAAAGATCATTAACATTTCGAGCATCACAATCTGCGAACGGTTCACGCCAACCGGGTCCAGTAAATTCACATCGACTGAACGTAGCTCAAGGTAGCGAATACCTCGTTGTTGCAAGGCATAGATGGGTAGTTCACCGGGGTGGGGAATTTGCTTGGGGCGTACCGTACTGTAGTATTCGTTTTCGATTTGAAGCCTAGCGCTACTTAGCTGCTGATATTCGCCATTTTCGTCTTTGGTACCTAACGCTTCGTAAGGAGGGTGTGTCGTACTCACATGTCCGATGATATCTTCGATATAGGATTCCAAATCAGTATGACGGACGCTCAAATCTATGGGCTGGTCTTCACGATAACGATAGCCGATTTTGCCCATTCGCAGAGAGGTGCCGAAGGGCGCGTAGCGAGTAGTCTCATTCCATACGTCAAATTCATCGCCTTCTCCATCATTCAGAAAAGTACTGCAAATGGCAGGTGATGCGCCAAATAGATAGGGAACCACCCACCCGATCCGCATCAAATTTTGCAGCATCTGAAAGTAGCCAGTTGTCCGCTCATGCATTAGCTGAGCAGCATCTTTAGCCACAGACGCCTGGGAATAATCAACTGCAGAATCTGGCACACGACCTTCAAGCAGGGTCTGTCGTAGTGGCCAACTGGATTCCGGCATCGAAAAATTGAAATGCACACCGGCAATAGCCTGCATTCTGCGCCCATAACGAATACCCAACCCTCGCCGATATGCGTGTTTCATCCGACCGCTATGCGACGATCCATACTCGCCAATTCTGACACTTTCACCGCCGCGTAAAATGCACGGCATACTGGTATTCCAGATGTGTTCGTCCGCAGGCAAACGCTGAGCAATAAATTGATGGATTGCGGTCAGATAATCCAGAGCAGCGTCTGCAGTGTCACAGGGGGGTGTTACCATCTCAAGCAGCGCCTCGGAGAAGTCCGTGGTAATTGATGGATGTGTTAACGCTGAACCAAGAGTTTGCGGGTGATCTGTCTGACAGATTCGCCCTGAGGAACCAACACGCAATGATTCCTTTTCAAGGCCGATCTTTCGGGCAGCCAAAACATTCGGATTCAGGGATCCGGACAACAGCTCGGTTCTTTGTCTTACCTCAGAATACACGATAAAACTCTCTATTTTGCGACGCGCGAGTGTAACCCAGCCACCAACTTTATGATCAGATTGAATAGCCAGCAAGCTGGAAACGGCCCAATACTAGTCATGTTGCACGGTTTGTTCGGTGACTTAGACAACTTTAGGTCAGTATCTCTACATATGGAACGTACGATGTCAATCGTCCGTATTGACTTACCGGGTCACGGTAAATCTCCTACTCTGCCGTCACTGTCCATAGAATCTATGGCAGATCAGTTACTTAACGAGCTCGCAGTACTTGGGATCAGGCAATTTAGCCTACTTGGCCACTCTCTGGGCGGTAAAGTAGCGATGGCGACAGCGGCTAACCCGCAATGCAAAGGGCTAAATCGACTTTGTGTTGTAGACATTGCCCCGAAAACCTACCCAGCTCATCATCAATCTATATTCGAGGCATTACTCCAGGTTGATCTAGAAGCGCTGACAAATCGTCGCGATGCAGACAATCAACTCAGAGCAGCCATTCCAGACGCCGGCGTTCGTGCCTTTTTGCTCAAAGGCCTTTACCAGCACGAGTCCAAACGATTTCGCTGGCGATTCGACTTGAAACAACTGGCAGCAGACTATCCACTGATCTCCATGCCACCGCAAATGCCAAAAACAGTAGACGTCCCTACCTTGTTCATCAAAGGCAGCAACAGCGATTACCTAACAGCTCCAGATGAAACAGAAATCAGATCGCGCTTCAGTGACCCCTCACTCAAAGTCATTGATGGTGCTGGACACTGGCCGCATGCTGAGAAACCAGCTCAATTTAGCAAGATTTGTACAGATTTCTTCCATACTTAAAGCAAGTGCCAATGCCAGGATGCGACCGGCAACATCTGCTGAATCGCACAGCTAGCAAACCCCTGTATAGTGTCTAAGTAGAAAAACACGCCAACTCCTCGCCAATTTTTGTCATCTATCTAAATACTCATGTCTGATTCTCTCCGCGATCAGTTGCTGCAAGCAGGGTTCAAGAAGCCAGCTAAGGAGCCCGCGAAAAAAAAACCCAACCACCGCCAGGCAAAGCCCAGGCAAAGTCAGCATGGGCAATCGAGCCGGCAGCAAACAAATAAACCCACTGCTCAAGAACCTCAAAAAAGTCCAAAGGCAATAGCGGACACTGCTGCTGCAGAACGCAAAGCAATCAAAGATAAAATCAAGACTTTGATTGAAGAAGTACAGGTAAAGGAATTTGCAGGTGAAGTGGTTTATCGATTTATCTTGCAAAACCGCATTCGAGAATTGCATGTTGCCGAAGCCATTCGCACACAGCTAGTAGAAGGCTCACTAACTATCACTCGTCTTAACGGTACAACTCGACTCGTGCCATCAGCAGTCGTAATCGAAATCCAGGCACTAAATCCCAATTGGGCGATTGTGTCATCAACATCCGTAACTTCTGATACAGAAGATGGTTACGATGATTTCCCAGTACCTGACGATATTATCTGGTGAACAAGACCACAAGCTTCTACTGGTTTGACTACGAAACATTTGGTACTCATCCAGCCTGGGACAGACCGTGCCAGTTTGCAGGGGTGCGTACAGACGCTGACCTTAACGTCATCGGTGAGCCCTTGGTTATCTACTGCCGACAGAGTCCCGATTACCTTCCAAATCCCGAAGCATGCAGAATTACAGGAATAAGCCCGCAACTGGCAAATGCCAAGGGTCTGTGTGAAGCACAATTCATACGATTGATTCACGAGCAAATGACTTACCCAGGCACCTGTTCAGTGGGTTATAACAATATTCGTTTTGATGATGAGTTCACACGCCACACTTTATTCAGAAATCTGTTCGATGCCTATGAGCAGGAATGGAAAAACGATTGCTCTCGATGGGATTTGTTGGATATTGTGCGCCTCACCAGAGCACTGCGGCCAGACGGCATCCAATGGCCCACTAACGAAAACGGCTTGAGCAGTAATCGGCTCGAACACTTGAGTGTCGCTAATGGTATCGAGCACAGCCAGGCACACGATGCTATGTCAGATGTTTGGGCTACGCTGGGTATGGCAAAGCTAATCAAGCAGATGCAGCCGCGGTTATTCAATTATGCGTTTAATCAACGCGGCAAACAGGCAGTAGCCAAAATGCTGAATACGCAGCAACGTACACCTTGCCTACAGATTTCAGGAATGATTCCCGCTGACAGACATCACATCAGCCCTATCATTCCACTTTGCCAACACCCCAAAAATTCCAACAGCATAATCGTTCTCGATTTGTTCGAGGACTCGCGGTACCTGGCAGATCTGGATAGCGATGAAATTGCTCGCAGGCTTTTCACACCAACATCAGAGCGTAAAAAAGATGATCCACTGAGGCCAGGACTTCGCACCATTCAAATCAACAAGTGTCCGGTTTTGGTGCCGCTGTCCACCTTAGGTAAGACAGATGCCCCAAGAGTTGGAATAGATCAATCCGCTACCATGAGTCGAGCGAGATCAACCAGTCAATGGCTTGAAGACTCAGTCATTGAGCGTATTGCCGTAGCAATGAACCGAGAATGGCCTAATGATGATATGAGAGATGTAGATGGCACTCTGTATACCGGCAATTTTCTCTCACAAGCTGATAAGCAACGTCTTCAGCTCGCAAGGGATGAAGAACCCACTGTAAATACCATTGATACGCAGAGCAGTCATTTTGAAGACAAACGCCTCGATGAAATTCTAAGGCGTTATGTATCTCGAAATTACCCGAACTCCCTTAATAAAAATGACGCCCTAGTCTGGCAGGAGCACTGCAGAGAACGGTTGATCGACACGTCTGCACCGTGGCTGAGTTTTCCAGAATACGAAGCTATGCTTGATGATTCAACCGCATGGAATGAAAATCAAGTGGAACTGCGGACCTTACTTCGACAATACGGTGATAGCTTAAAGACTAAAGTGGGAATATCAGTTTAAAAGCTCTGTTACCATCTTAGCCAATGGCAAGCCAACGAATAAAACTCTATCAAGGTTCAGTAAACCCGTGCAGCTATCTGGATGATAGAGAAGCTATAAATATATACGCAGACCCACATCACCCAAACCCGAAAGCTGTCTACAATCAACTGATAAAAAAAGGCTTCAGACGCTCTGGTGAATATGTATACCGCCCAGGATGCCGAGGATGTACAGCCTGCGTACCGGTACGCGTAAGGTGCATGGAATTCAACTCCAGAAGAACCGACAGGCGCAATCTGTCTCGCAATGCCGACTTAAAGGTGTCGTATACAAACGCTGAATATTCTGACGAGTACTTTAATTTATATACAAGGTACCTTGCCGCCAGACACACCGACGGGGGCATGGACAATCCCGACCCTGAAGACTTCAAGCGTTTTTTACTGAATCCTTGGGGTGAAGTGCTGTTTGTGACAGCCAGACTGGACAATCAGGTTATTGCCGTTGCGGTAACTGATGCCACATCAGAGGGTCTGTCAGCGGTGTATACCTTTTTTGACCCTGAGCAATCAGACCGCGGCTTAGGCAGATTTTGTATTCTCCAACAAATAGAACTCTGCCAATCTAAGAATATTCCGTATCTGTATTTAGGCTACTGGGTCGACGGTTGTCAGAAAATGCAATACAAAACGGACTATCAACCGCAAGAGCACTACGATGGCCAGCAGTGGATGACTGAATAAAAAAGACGGCTATACGGCTACGCAATGAAGGCCAAAACAAACTAGAGTTTTCTAGCTTGCTCAATGCCCCGTAAGTATAAATCGTACATTCCCACAGGCCCCCAGTCTTCCCTTAATTGGCTAAACAGTTCGAAGGCCAGGTCCCACTGCCCTGCTTTGCTGGCCTTCATGGCTTTTTGGTGCAATTTTAGCCAATTTAGAACAATGTCATTAACTTGTTCCTCTGCACCCAAAGGTTCAAACATGGTGACTTGTTGCTTTCGCCCTTTGACGGTGACAGTGTCAAGCTCGCGAAACAGCATATCTGGCAGAGCTTCTGCCGTTTTATCGCTAACGATGATGGCAACCTGATATTTACGAGTTTGCTCCTCCAATCGTTGCGCAACATTAACAGTGTCGCCAACAACGGTATAGTCCATCCGGTATTCCGAGCCTAATGGCCCGACCATAGCTTGGCCTGTACTGATTCCAATCCCCATAGCTAAGGTCGGTAAATTTTGTTCCAGACACTTTCGATTAAGATTTTCAATTTCCGATTGAATGTCCATCGCAGCACACAGGGCATCGTAGGCATGTGATTCGCTGCGAGCAGGGGCTCCCCAAACGGCCATGACGCTGTCCCCCATATATTTGTCTATAGATCCTCGGTACCGAACAACAATTCGACTGACATGAGTAAAAAATAAATTAAGCCACTGGGCTAACTGTTGCGGTTCGAGTTGCTCACTGATGGCCGAAAATCCAACCACATCGCAGAACAGCACACTGATATTTCGCTCTTCTCCACGAAGTTCGAAGACTTGCGGATCCTTCCGGTACTCATGGGCAAGCTCTGCAGGAATATACTGGCTCAGCAATTGACTGACACGCTTTCGATCCCGCACTTCGCCGATATAGTTGAGCAACACATAAACAGCAAACAATACACCCACAATGAGGAGCTCGAATTCGAGTGGGATTGTTGGCACCGGATTATCGAATTTCAAATGCAAGACAGATAGAACTACCACCGTCAGCAAGGCCATGAAAGATCCACCAATTAGACGAAACATCGGCATGAGGATAGTCAATGCCAGCAAAGCTAACTGGCTAAACCAGAAAACACGGCCAAAGGGTTCAGACTCGAATATATTGAACGACTGCCCGCCACGAATTTTCAACGAGAAGAGTTGCCCTGACTGATCGTCACCGCTCATCAACTCAAAATCAAAATACAAACGGAAAACGCCGAGGCCCGTGAACACCAGCAACACCAGTACCAGCCATAGAACCAATGTAAATGTGAAGCTACGTCGACTGGCGTTGTAGTAAGGAGCTCTCAATTCAGATTGCGCCTTTATTGCTAAGATCGCCATAGGCCAATAATGCCAACGCCTGATCATGCAAGCTCTTCGTACAGGCTGCTAGCACTGAAGTGGTGTTTTCCGTGACCGCCGATCCGTTTAGGTCTGTAATAATGCCCCCAGCCATCCGCACCGCTACGGTTAGCGCTGCAATATCCAGAATATTTACATCTGACTCCACAATCAAATCTGTCTGACCACAGCACAGCTGATGGTAATGACAAAAATCACCATAACCGCGCACCCGCCTCGCTCGACGAACCAGTGCTCCGTATCGTTCCCAATTTCCCGCGTGGCTAGCCAGACTTGTTAAATTTCCTGATGATAAAAAAGCGTTGTCAATACTCCTCACATCGCTGCACTTTATCGCCGAATTGTTTAGCCACACACCTTCCCCACGCACGGCGATGAGCCGCTCTGCATAAGCCGGAGCATTGGACACGCCAAGAACGAGCTCGCCCTGCTCTTCCAAAGCGATTTGCGTTGAATAGAACGGCATACCGCGAATAAAGCTCTTGGTTCCGTCAATGGGATCAACCAACCATCGATATTGAGAGGTGGACGGATCGTCACCAGAGGCCTTGCCAGTTTCCTCACCATAAAACGCCGCAGTTGGCAGCGCAGTGGTCAGTATCTGCTTGATACGTTGCTCCGTCGCGACATCAACCTCGGTAACCGGAGAGTCGTCTTGTTTCAACGTGACACTCCAATTACCATTTTGTAAAAAGTCATTAATGACGGACTCTGCAGCAGTGGCCGCATCTTCAGCAGCTCTGCGTGCTACGCTCAGGTCGGGATTCACGGACACTCCAAATTATTAAAGTTTACTGGAGGGTAGTATACGTGGCCTCGTCAATCCTCGCGCGACCACACACTAGGCGCCTGCCCGAGAATAGACTGATCTACTGTGGACAGGCGCCTATAATTACTTTCTTGTCAAGACTCAACATTCTCGACAGAAATCAGTAGACTTACCACCCGCCTCCAGCCTGACCACCAATAACACATGGGTCTGAACCCTCAACAACTCGCAGCTGTAAAGCACTTTGAAACACCCTTATTGGTGTTAGCCGGAGCAGGCAGTGGAAAGACCGGCGTAATCACGCAAAAAATTGCCTGGTTAATTGAAAAACAGCAGTATGCCCCCTCCTCAATCTTTGCGGTAACCTTCACCAACAAGGCGTCCAATGAGATGCGTGAGCGCCTGAAAAAACAACTTAGCTCACAGCAAATGCGTGGGCTGACCATAGCTACCTTCCACCGTTTGGGCATGGACATGCTGCATAAGGACGGTGAAGCTATCGGTCTACGCAAAGGATTTACAATCATGGACCAAGGTGACTCAGGGAGCGCCTTGCGCGAGCTAATAAAGGAGGGTAATAGCTCCATCGAAGAGCGGGTTTTGCAAAACCGGATTTCTTATTGGAAAAACGAATTCATTGAGCCGGACAAAGCGCTAGCTGAGGCCGCTGACGACGCCGATAGAGTGTCAGCGCTCCTCTATGCCCGGTACAACGAATTACTTCGCGCCTGCAACTCCGTCGACTTTGACGATTTGATCAGCTTGCCAGTGAAGATGCTGAATGAGAATAGAGAAATACGCGACAAATGGCGAGGCCGTGTGCGCCACTTACTAGTGGATGAGTACCAGGATACAAACGCCGCGCAATACGCTTTGGTTCAACTGCTTGTCGATAAATTCGGAGCCCTGACAGCGGTAGGCGATGATGATCAATCCATCTATTCCTGGCGTGGTGCTCGGCCTGAAAACCTGATGGCATTAAAAGTTGATTATCCGAACTTAAGGGTGATAAAACTGGAACAGAATTATCGTTCCAGTCAGCGCATTCTTCGGTGCGCCAATGCTGTTATAAGTCACAACCCTCACGAATTTGAAAAACGACTCTGGAGTGATTTAGGGATAGGTGACATGCTGCGTGTCTCTGTGTGTAAACACACTCTGGATGAAGCTGAATGGGTGGCCGCAGAAATACTGACCAGACATTATCAAAAAGATACCCCTTGGGGTGATTTTGCCATTCTCTATCGCAGTAACTTCCAATCTCGTGCATTTGAACAAGCACTCCGTGAAAAGAAAATCCCCTACGTCATTAGTGGCGGAAAATCGTTTTTCGATAAGGTAGAAATCAAGGACATGATGGCGTACTTGAAACTGATGGTTAATCCAGACGATGACACCGCTTTCTTACGCTGTATCAATACACCACGGCGAGAAATTGGGCCTACCACCCTTGCAAAGCTCGGTAATCATGCCACTAAACGTAAAATAAGCCTATTTGCTGCCTGCCACGACGTTGGTTTGGAATCGTCAATTAGTGGCCGTGGGTTGCACAGGCTACAACGATTTGCAAATTGGCTCACGCTGACCGCAGACAATGCCGAACGCGGCGACACCATGGCCGTGGTGAAGGGTGTGTTCGAGGACATCGACTATTCAGACTGGATAGAACAGCAGCATGATTCTCCTCCCAAGGCGAAGCGTGCCTTGGAAAACACCCTTGAGCTATTCGCGTGGATCGAACGCATATCAACGGATGAGGATCAAAAGGATCAGCCTCTTGCAGATATCGTCCGATCACTGTGTTTGCACGACATGCTATCTCGTCAAAATGAAGAGGCAGACAACGCCCAAGTGCAGTTGATGACGCTACATGCTGCCAAAGGACTGGAATTTCCACATGTATTTATGGTGGGCATGGAAGAAAACCTACTACCTCATCGCAACAGCGTGGAAGCTGACACCATCGAGGAGGAACGTCGCCTCGCCTATGTGGGCATGACCCGAGCGCGTCACACGTTGACGTTCACAAGGTCACGTGCCCGTCAACAATTCGGTGAAACCAATGCCTGCGATGCCAGCCGGTTTCTGGATGACATTCCACCAGAGGACGTGGTCTTCATGGGAGAGTTGGATTCAGCCAACGCAGAACAAACACGTGCCACGGGCAAGGATGCCTTAAAGGGATTAATGGACCTTTTGGCCGACAATTGATGGCTAGTGGGCCACGCATGGCCCACTAAAACTGAAGGGCTAACGTACCAATACGTAATGTCAGACAGTGATTGCCAATCAGCCTTCCTGTGGAAGGCCGATACAAATAGTTAGGGGAGTATCTTGAAATTACCTACCTATGGCATATGTTCACGTGTCGTGACGAACATAACGCCAGCACGTTGCCTTAACGCTACATGCTCAGATGAAGTTTTAACCAACTCTGGAAAATAGACAATTTAATCTATGGCCGCAAAGAAACGAGACGACGGGATAGTACTGGAATCGGCATCATCCGATACCGATGATGCGCAAACCTCATCCAGCACCGGATTAGTTCTACCAGAACAAAATCTGCCTACCAAGCTATTGCTACTGCCTATATTCGAACGCCCTTTCTTCCCGGCCCAGGTTCAACCTCTGGTTATTGATGAAGATCCATGGGAAGAAACCTTCGCTCGACTGTCTAAGATGGACCATCATTTCTTGGGGCTGTGTTACGCCGGTGACCAAGATGATCAATCCAGTGCTACACCCAACGATTTTGCAGACACAGGATGCGTCGTCCGTTTGCATAATGTTGTACGCGGAAACGGGAAAATCCAGTTTATTGCGCAAGGCATGCAACGTTTCAGAATTGATGGATGGATAAGCAAGAAGGCGCCATTTTCCGCTGAGGTTTCATACCCTAGCGAAAAATCAAAAAACACACCGGAAATCAAAGCCTACGCAATGGCATTGATTCAGTCGATTAAGGAATTGATCCCGCTGAATCCTCTATATAACGAAGAGCTCAAGAATTTTCTCAATCACTTCAATCTTAATGACCCATCCCCTCTCGCCGATTTCGCCGCTGCCATAACAACGGCCCCTGGTCCTGACTTACAACAAATTCTCGATACCGTTTCCCTGCAGAAAAGAATGGAACGCGTGTTGATATTACTGCAAAAAGAATTGGAAGTTGCTCGACTCCAAGCGGAAATCCGCTCTGAAGTTGAACAAAAAATGTCCAAACATCAAAGAGAATTTTTTCTTCGTGAAGAATTGAAAGTCATACAACGCGAACTCGGTATGGCCAAGGATGACAAAACATCTGATGTTGATGAATTTCGTGCGCGAATGGCGAAGCGAACTCCACCTGAACATGTGAAAAGGCGTTTTGACGAAGAGATCAACAAGATGTCTATTCTCGAGACAGGCTCTCCAGAATACGGTGTTACCCGTAATTACGTTGACTGGCTAAGCGCAGTGCCTTGGGGTAAGTTTTCCAAAGATAAGCTTTCTTTACGTAACGCTCGAACGATCCTGAACCGTGAACATAGCGGACTCGACGATATCAAAGAGCGCATTGTCGAATTCCTGGCCATGGGATCATTTAAGGGAGAAATCAGTGGATCAATACTGTTGTTTGTCGGACCTCCCGGGGTCGGTAAAACATCTATTGGTAAATCTATTGCTGAATGTTTAGGACGAAAATTCTACCGTTTCAGCGTAGGTGGTATGCGCGATGAAGCTGAAATTAAAGGTCATCGCAGAACCTACATTGGCTCCATGCCTGGCAAACTTATTCAGGCATTAAAAGAGGTTGATGTCTCCAACCCTGTCATCATGCTTGATGAAATCGACAAGATGGGTAGCTCCCATCAGGGCGACCCTGCGTCTGCCATGCTTGAGGTGCTAGATCCTGAGCAGAACAGCGAATTTCTCGATCATTACCTCGACTTACGAGTTGATTTGTCCAAAGTATTGTTTATATGTACAGCCAATCAACTCGATACGATTCCTCGCCCACTACTCGACAGAATGGACGCTATCAGGTTGGGTGGATACATCTCCAGCGAAAAATTGGACATCGCGAAAAAACATCTGTGGCCTCGATTGCTGGAAAGAAACAAGGTTAAACCGAGCCAGGTAAAAATTTCCGAATCTGCCATCAAAACGCTCATAGAGGGATATGCTCGAGAAGCGGGAGTTCGTGATTTGGAAAAACTGCTACACCGCATACTGCGCAAATCAGTTGTGAAGTTACTGGGCAAAACACGCTCCGTGAGTATAAGCAATCGTAATTTAGTCGATTTTGTCGGGGAGCCACCATTTCGTATTGAAAAGCAATTAGGAGGCATCGGAGTTGTTACAGGTCTTGCCTGGACAGCTCTCGGTGGTGCAACGCTACCGATCGAAGCCACTCAAGTACACGGGCGGGATCGCGGGCTGAAACTAACAGGACAACTCGGCAAGGTGATGATCGAATCTGCACAAATTGCTCATAGTTTTGTCACCACGAACAGCGATCGCTATAGAGTCAAAGATGATTGGTTCATGACTCATAGCTTGCATGTACACGTCCCTGAAGGTGCAACACCTAAGGACGGGCCTAGCGCAGGTATTAGTATGACAAGTGCACTGCTCTCTCTGGCATTACAAAAAACGATAAAGAAAACATTTGCAATGACAGGTGAAATTACACTGACAGGTGAAGTTTTACCTGTCGGGGGAGTTCGTGAGAAATTAATCGCAGCGCGGCGTATTGGCGTGAAAGAAATAATTTTACCTGAAGGTAATAAGCGTGATGTTTCAGAGCTTCCCAAACATATCGTCGAAGGGCTGAAAATACACCATGCCGGGCACTACGATGACGTCTTTAAAATACTGTTCAATCCCAAAGGTTAACGGATGGCTATCGACCACCGGAAGGTCGATAGGTCCACGATAATTTCGCGACGATATCAGGAGTAGTGTCAACAGCCACATCTTCGCTTATCGTAAGCTCCAGCGTTTGATCAGCTGGTCCTAAAAATCTGACACCGGCGGATAAGCTAACCACACCACTTCCTAACTCAGTCAACTCACTTTGAAAAAATGGTGTGTGCCAATCAAGTTGAGTGAGTAGTCGGTATCTTGATGTCAACACATATTGTGCTCCAAAAGTCCCATAGGCAACCAGAGTATTCTGCTCAGCTATCAGGTCAGCTTGCCCAAGGTACAGCGCTCCAATGGCTGCGCCAAATCGCCATTTTTCACCCTTGCTGAGTACGGGCGATTGGATATCTGCAAACAAATCAAATTCACCGCTTCCTCTTAATTCCTCTAATGCACCTGTTGGCAGCTTGAGCCCTAGGCGGACAATAGACTCAGAGCCATTACTATCTGCTGTCGCATAGCAACCCAGCGAACGCTGTACCGATACCTGAATATCCCCAATTCCACTCTGTGCGGAATCTAGCCTTACACCAACTCCATTTGAATCAGCGTAGGTGTAGTTCAAAGCACCGTAAGGTGCATTACTTCGATTCGCATCAGGCAGGCCAAAGACTCTATGCCATTTATCAATAGCCTTATCAAACGAGCCACCGCTATGCTGGATAAACGGTACAACTGCCTCTAACTGTACACAAGCGCCCAAGCGCTGTCTGTGGCGGATGATCAGTTCGCTGGTCTCACCATCGAGAAGCAAGGTTTCCTCTTCATTACTGCCCCCCATATACTGGTTGGAGTGCTCAAAAGAAAACTGCCATTCGCGAGTTTGCACCGGCCTTGCAGCAACAGCCGGTAAACCGAAGAGCGCGCTTATTGCATGCTGGCCCCTCAATTGAATCAGCGCAGAATCATCGCTTTGCTCAGCATAGGAATATTGTGGAGCACTCAGCGTCATTGTGATTGCAACGAAAGGCATCCATCGACAACTCATCACTTGCTATCTAATAGCCTTCAGCGGGCGAACAATCCCAGTCTGCGTATTTACGCTCAAATCTCACGTCCTATTTCACGACGAACGCGCTCTACACTACGTTTCGCATTGCTTGATGCAGGACTGATTTTTAAGACTTGCTCAAATGCCTGTAGAGCCGCAGGAATATTATTTTCTTGTAAAAATATCATGCCCAAGCCAGAAATCGCACCAAAATGGCGAGGTTCTAGTCGGACTGTTTCACGTATATCTGCAACTGACATTGCATAGTTGCGCATCAGATAATGAATGGTCGCTCTCTTGTTCCATGCTTCCGCGAAGTCAGGATAGCTATCAACCAATTGATTGCTTAACCGCAGTGCGATTTCAAATCTCCGCACTCCCATGGCATTACTAATTTGAGATAGCAAATTGGCAGAATTTTTATCTGGTGCACTCAGCCAGTGCTGCCAGATCTGTCCTTCAAGAGCCGTGGAAGACTCTGAGTCAGTCTCATTGAGTAATTGAGCGAACAACGCAGGTAATTCTTCTGCGGTTTGATCCGCAGCAACCGTTGATACTTGCACACAAATAGAAAGAATAGAGAACTGAATCAGTTTGATACAGACTTTCACAAAGGCACCCACGCTTGGTGTCTTTCCAACGGCTAAACGTTGATGCCACAAGTCCATAACCTTCCCTCGAACCACCAATGAATGAGTACTACGCCCCTTGTTACGTTCAGCAACAGCTTACAAGATCTTGCAGTAGAAAAATTAGCGAGTTAGCGGTTCAGAATTATTGACCATACTGACAAGTGCTGACGCTTCACGGTATCCAGGAATTTTCTCACCACTATCGGTATAGATGAGCGGTGTACCTCGTAGCCCAAGACGCTCAGCAAGTGCAACATGCTCTTCAATGGGGTTCGA
>JBLIIE010000046.1:0-32033 GCA_047634635.1 Granulosicoccus sp.
ACATTAATCACCCGATATTGCATGTTGAGCGAGATGAACACGGTCAATGGTTGGATATTAGTGAAACCGCCTCTGGCGAATCATTAATGCACATCGAAATCGACGCTTTAACCGATGAGCAGCAGGGCTCAGTCAGAGTGTTACTTGACAATCTTTTCACAACCCTTGGTATCATTGCCGACGACGCCGAAGCAATTCGTCAGCATATGTCAGAAATTGCAAACTCTCTCAAGAGTACCGAGCAAGCAGATTTTGTCCACTGGCTAGACAGCAAGCAATTTGCCTGTATGGGATTTGCCGAATTACTCCCCGTTGATGGTTTTTCCTCATTAAGAAATACCCTCGGTGTTCTCGATAGCGACACCATAAACGCTGCTTGGTCTACCTCTGATATTCTGCCAGACGGGTACGATGCGCAAACGCTTGGGTCTGTCTTCAACGATGACGAGCTGATCGTTTGCAAGTCAGGGTTTACCTCTCCTATTATTCGAAATGATCCCGCAGATTTGATCATTTTCGCCCAGCGAGATCCAAGCGGTAAAATAGTTCAGCTGCGATGCTGTGTTGGTTTGTTTATAGCAGGGCTACAAAACGAAGCTGTCAGAAATATTCCTTGGATGCGTGATCGTGTTGAACGGGTGCTTGCAGCTTCTGGCGCCCATCTTGAATCTCACGATGGTAAGGCTCTGGCGTCCACAATGCGTGGCCTGCCCAGAGAAATGCTGATGCAAACTCGCAGCAGTGAATTACTAAAAATGGCCAGCGGCATTGTCGGCCTTCAGGAAAGACAACAAGTACGACTCTTCTATTCCAGTGATGCACTGGGGCGCTTTTGCAACTGCCTTGTCTACATCCCTCGCGATGCGTACAGCCGTGATTTACGCTTTAGTATCGAACACATTTTAAAAACACACATCAACGGCTCATGTGCCGGATTCGACATTCGATTTTCCTCTGATTCAAACCTGGCCAGACTGCACTTTGTCATACAGAAATATCCTCCCTATTTGCGGAATATTAATTGGCAGGCTGTCAATGAAGACGTTCGCAAAGCGAGTATCACCTGGTACGACAAATTAGAACAAACCTTAAGAGAGCAACATAAAGAAATCGCTGCCATCAAGTTGCAGCGACGTTATGCCAATGCTTTTCCCTCAGGCTATCGAGATGACTACTCAGCAAGGGCTGCCGCGGCAGATATAGACTTCATAGAAAACCATGTGCCAGAAAACGCACCGGTCATGAGTTTTTATCGACACATCATCTCTGATTCGGGAATTATCAACTTCAAATTATTTGCTTACGACGAACCTGTTTCACTATCTGATGTAATCCCTATTATTGAAAACATGGGACTCAGAGTAGAGTCAGAACATCCTTTTGAAATACGTCGCCAGAGTGCACCAACCGTGTGGATTCATGAATTTACTGTGCAGCAAACCAGTGACGTCGGTGAAACTAATAGCGAAGAAACCGCTAGACGTGTACAGACTGCATTCGATCACATTTGGCGTGGCGATGTGGAGAACGACGGGTTTAACCGTTTAATGCTCGATGCCAGTCTCGACTGGAGACAAGTCGTTATTCTGAGGGCATTGTGTAAATATTTACTCCAGATAAAGGTGCCATTCTCTCAGACATACATGATTGACAGTTTGGTTGCAAACGCAGCTATTACGAGACTTCTCGTAGATCTGTTCGAAGATAGATTTGATCCAGCTAAAAATTCCGACAGCAAAAAGGATACATCAGGCCTTCTAGATGAAATCAATGCAGCCCTGGATAATATAGTCAGTCTCGATGAAGATCGCATCATGCGCGGCTATCGAAATCTAATCCAAGCTATCTTGCGCACCAATGCTTATCGTCGGGATGAACAAGGCAATTTGCGAGATTTCATATCGTTTAAATTTGATTGCTCTGTCGTTCCTGACCTGCCACTGCCAAAGCCTATGGTGGAAATATTCGTTTATTCATCTCGTGTGGAGGGCATTCACCTCCGAGGTGGCCCTGTCGCTCGCGGTGGTTTGCGCTGGTCAGACAGACGTGAAGATTACCGTACTGAAGTCCTTGGTTTGATGAAAGCACAGATGGTCAAGAATGCGGTCATCGTACCGGTTGGCTCTAAGGGTGGTTTCTACGTAAAGGCGGCCTTGCCTAACGATCGCGAATCGATGATGGAAATCGTGATCGATTGTTACAAAACCTTCCTGAGCGGCCTACTCGACATCACCGACAATCTGGATGGTTCTAATGTCATTCCACCACCCGAAGTGGTTCGGTATGACGGCGATGACCCCTATCTCGTTGTCGCAGCAGATAAAGGAACCGCCACCTTCTCGGACTACGCAAATTCTGTTGCAATCGATTATGGCTTCTGGCTTGGCGATGCATTCGCCTCCGGTGGCTCAGTTGGATATGACCACAAGAAAATGGGCATTACGGCCAAAGGTGCCTGGGAATCCGTTAAACGTCACTTCCGCAATTTAGGCGTGAACACGCAGCAAGATTCATTCACTGTGGCCGGCATAGGAGACATGGCAGGCGATGTTTTCGGCAACGGTATGCTGCTGTCACCACACTTGAAACTGGTTGCAGCATTCAATCATCAACACATTTTCATAGACCCTGACCCAGATGCAGCAGCTGCATTTGCTGAACGTCAGCGCCTGTTCAACCTGCCCCGTTCCAGCTGGTTAGATTACGAAAGCAAGCTGATTTCCAAAGGTGGCGGGATATTCAGAAGAGATGCTAAAACGATTCAGCTATCGCCAGAGGCTCAGCAGATTCTGGTTACCAGCGAAAAAGATCTAACTCCCACGGCACTGATATCCATCATTTTGCAGGCGCCGGTGGATTTACTATGGAATGGAGGCATAGGCACATATGTGAAGGCCTCTTCAGAAACACAAACTCAAGCAGCGGATCGGGCCAACGACAGTTTACGCATCAATGGCAAACAACTGCGAGCAAGAGTCGTCGGTGAAGGAGGCAATCTGGGGTTCACACAATTGGGCCGCATAGAATTCGCACAATCTGGCGGACTCATCTATACCGATGCTATCGATAACTCGGCGGGCGTTGATTGCTCTGACCATGAAGTCAATATCAAGATCCTGGCTAACGCCATTGTTGCCAGTGATGATATGACAATAAAACAACGAGACTCGCTGTTGGAGTCAATGACTGAAGATGTAGGCCTACATGTCTTGAGAGACAACTACCTTCAAACTCAGTGTGTTGATCTATGCGCCGTGGACGGTGCTCTGGCGTTTAATGAACAGTCCCGGTTCATGCAACACCTTGAGAGTATTAACCGACTCGATCGCGCCATCGAATATCTGCCGGATAGCGAAGAGATCGCAGATCGCATGGCTAATGATATGGCCTTGGCAAAACCGGAAATTGCGGTACTCGTGTCCTACAGCAAGATGGTCATGTTTGACGAGCTCATGGGCTCGAATTTTACTAACGATCCGGCGCTGGAAACCACACTGATGAACTACTTTCCATCAGCGCTAAAAACCGGACATGAAGAGCAGATCAAAACTCATCGACTGCGTCCTGAGATAATCGCAACAATAGTGACTAACAATGTCATCAATCGATTAGGGCCCACGTTTGTTTTTCGTATGCAGCAGGAACTGAATGCCAGTTCTGAAGATGTGGCCATAGCCTTTGTCATAGTCGAAGAGATCTTTAACCTGCAGAGCCTCTGGTCCTCGATAGAAGAATTAGACAATCAGATTAGTAGCGATGAACAGTATCGAATGCAGATTCTGGTCAGAGGGCTGGTTGAACGAGCTACGCATTGGCTAATCAGAAACCGAAAAACTGAAAATACCATTTCTGATTTAATTTCACGATTCAAACCGGGACTCGTCGAACTGATTCAAGCCATGCCCGACTGTTTATCACCTGCAGAACACCAAACGTTGGATCAACGGGTCAAACACTTCATGGACGCGGGCGCATCTGAACAAACGGCTATTGCAGTAGCGCGAGTCGTACCTTTATCCTCGTCGTTGGATATCGTTGAAATAGCAGCTTCGATAAATCAGCCAGTTGCTAGTATTGCGGCAGTGTACTTCGCTCTTGGACAGCATCTGGAACTCAGTTGGTTACGCGAGCGAATAGGAACTCTTATAGCGGCATCCCATTGGCACAAACTTGCCACAGCAGAGCTTCGAGGGGATTTACATTATCAGCAACGGCATTTGTGTGCAGAGGTTGCCAACGTCACAGACGACGCATTAACCCCAGAAGAGCGTGTGCAGCAATGGTCGAATAGAAACGCTTCTGCAACTTCAAAATATCAGGCGCTTATTGGAGATCTTAAAGCAACTTCTTCAGTCGACTTCGCCATGTTATCGCTGGCAATAAACGAAGTTCACAAATTACTAAGGTCTGATCGCCCGCTCGCATCTTAGAAGAACAGCCACACTACAATAATGACGCTGCAAAGCGTGTGTTATAAATACTGATAACGCACGCTCTTCCTACCACGAACTCCGGAGTACCAACAATTGCCTATAGCCAACCTCATACTGATGCTACTGATAGGAATCGTTTTCGGTGCGGTTGCCTCGGTTATTCTCAAAGGTCGTGGTGCTGTGTTTATTGTGAACATTTTACTCGGTGTTATTGGTGCCTCACTGGGTGCCTTCTTTCCAGTCCTTATTGGCCAGGCAGTAGGTGTCAATGTCAATAGTCCCGACTATCTGCTTCGAGCCCTGTTTGGCGCATTTCTGTTAGTGCTTCTGGCTAGTTTGTTCCGCTCAGCCAAGCTCAAAGGCGCGGCATAGCGCCATGAATACAGAAGGCAACTTTGAATGTATAGAGATTAGCTTTGACGACGGTGTTGCTTGGTTGACGCTAAGTCGGCCGGACAAACTAAATTCGTTCACGGCAGTAATGCACGAGGAAGTGGCTGAGATACTCTCACGAGTTCAGCAATCATCCGATGTTCGCTGCCTAGTCATTACCGGCGCCGGACGTGGATTTTCAGCCGGACAGGATCTTGCGGATCTGGACATGTCAAACTTGGGTGAGGTCGTGGAGAAACACTACAACCCACTCCTGAGAACCATCACCCAACTTCAAATACCCGTAATTGCCTGTGTTAACGGTGTCGCAGCCGGTGCAGCAGCCAATATGGCTCTAGCATGCGATATCGTCCTAGCAGCCCGTTCAGCCAAGTTCATTCAATCATTTCATATGCTTGGTCTGGTGCCTGATGGTGGCGGAACCTGGACGTTGCCACGGTTGGTTGGCCTTGCCAGAGCGACAGCTCTGTGTCTGACAGGCGAACCAGTCTCTGCAGAAAAAGCCGAACAATGGGGCATGATTTGGCGATGTGTTGACGATGAAGACCTTGTGAGTGAGACATCGGCTCTGGCCCATTCTTTTGCCCAAAAGGCCACCACTGGCCTTGGATTCACCAAACAGCTATTGCGCTTATCTCAAACTCGCACCCTAGATGAGCAACTTGATCTGGAGCGGGATTACCAACAGGCCGCGAGTCAGACACAGGATTTCAAAGAAGGCGTGGATGCTTTTCTGAATAAACGAAAGCCCGTTTTTACTGGGCAATGAAGCACAAATTCCTGCTCGCAAAAATCGTTTAGATTATTGAAAGTAGTGAGTGCAAAGAGCGAACTAACCTGCTTTTGCGGAACGAGTATTGTTCCAAAACACAAAAGTGTCGCGAATCGATTAGATATGAGTCGCCATTGACCAATTACATCGGTGTGAGTTGCCGATAACACTAGTTACCATGCATACTCAAACAGGTATCTAATAAGCCCATGACAGATCAAGACAATTTTGACGACGAAGAGGACATCATCCTCGCTGATCTGAACGACGACGAACTGGTCGAGCAGATGCACGACGATCTGTACAACGGGATGAAAGAGGAAATCTTTGAAGGAACCAACATCCTTCTGGGGCGTGGCTGGGGCCCCGACAAGGTACTCAATGACGCACTGGTAGAGGGCATGCGCATCGTCGGAATCGATTTCCGAGATGGCATCCTGTTTGTCCCTGAGGTGCTGATGGCCGCCAACGCCATGAAAGCCGGCATGGGCATTTTGCGCCCCCTGCTTGCAGAAACTGGAGCGGAATCGATCGGTAAGGTCGTTATAGGAACCGTCAAAGGCGACATTCACGATATCGGCAAAAATCTGGTCGGTATGATGCTCGAAGGAGCAGGCTTTGAAGTCATCGATTTGGGTATTAACAACCCTGTAGAAGACTATCTGGCAGCACTCGAAGAACACAAGCCAGATATTCTGGGTATGTCTGCTCTTCTAACAACCACCATGCCGTATATGAAAGTGGTTATCGACACTCTCAAAGAACAAGGCATGCGCGACGATTTCATCGTGTTGGTCGGCGGTGCTCCATTGAACGAAGAATTTGGTGAAGCAGTGGGCGCAGACGCGTATTGTCGGGACGCGGCAGTCGCTGTTGAAACAGCCAAGTCTTTGATAGCGGAACGGCGGGCGGCGAGTTAGTAGTCGTTTCCGCTTAGGTACGCTGTCATCGAACCGTCAGGGCGCACACTGGTTATTGCCTGTGGCGCTATTGCTCATGAGCTGGTTGCTGTGGTCAAAGCAAACAATCTTACGCAACTTGACATACAGTGCTTGCCGGCAGAATGGCACAACACTCCCAACCTAATTGCTCCAGCAGTAGATAAAAAAATTCGCGCAGCAAAGACTACTCATGAACGGATTCTGGTTGCATACGGAGATTGCGGCACCGGTGGCTTGTTGGACAAGGTGCTTGAAGGACATGGCGTAGAACGACTACCCGGCGACCATTGCTACAGTTTTTTTGCCGGTGAGCACGTATTTAACGAAATGGCTGAGACGGAATTAGGCACATTTTATCTAACAGACTATCTGATCGACAATTTTGAACGACTGATTCTCGATGGGCTGGGCATCTCGAAATACCCAGAACTAAAAGATCAGTATTTTTCCAATTACACACGCCTTATGTATTTGTCTCAAACAAGTAGAAGAGATGAAAAAGAGCGAAGACTGCTCGCTGCTCAGAAGGCGGCGGATGCACTCGGTCTTCGTTTGGAAATTCACGAAACAGGTTTGCAACCTTTTGAACAATCTTTGCGCGGAATTCGTATAACTTCTGTGTAAATCAATGACGACCAATACGGACGCTACTTTCACCATGCCTGAACTCATCAAAATATATTGGCGCGATATCCCATCACAAGTGACTGCAAAAGCAGGTCGCAAAACCGCCAAGGTGATGTTACCAGAACGCTTTCAGGAAGCTATCGACAGAGCTGCGATGCGTGCTGGCAAAGGATCCAGTGATGCCTATATGGAAGACTGGCGTCGTGACCGCAGTCCTTGCAGCGCTGACCTACAAGCGGAAGCTGATGCGGCTGCGGCTGAACTAATTGCTGCATGGGATGACGCATCACTAGAAATGCTGACCAAAGCCAAAGGCGTAGCCGAACACGTGGGGTTGTCGCGAAGTGAACGTGCAACGCTGGAAGCAGCGAAGGATGACCCTCTACAGACAACGGGTAGTGAGTAACGATGTACGCGATTAGAAAATGGTCTGTGAGACACGCACGCCTGCTGGAACGGGTCTATGTAGGCGTGGAACGTGGCTTGATCGCTTCAGCCCCACTGCTTGAAAAAATCGGCCACGAACGTTTAGAAGCCCCCGTTGCTGCTGTGGAAAAAGTGGTAAAAGGTATCTTATTTGATTGCCAGATGTGTGGCCAATGTGCCTTGAGTAGTACTGGCATGTCCTGCTCGATGAATTGCCCTAAGAATATTCGTAACGGCCCCTGTGGTGGGGTTCGCGCCGATGGCTTCTGTGAAGTAAAACCCGAGATGCGTTGTGTGTGGGTTGAAGGGTGGGAAGGTGCCAGCAAAATGAAAAACGGCGGTGATATCAAAATGGTTCAAATGGCAGTCGATCACCGGCTAGAAGGCAAATCCTCATGGCTAAAAGTCGTTCGCGACAAAACTGCGGATTCTCATTTGTCTGAGGAAAATGCGTCATGATTTTTACTGATGAACCCGTACCGGGTTATCCTTTTCCTATTTTGCCAGGGCATACTTCGCCAGGCCGTCTTGAACGCGTATTGCGCGCCGGGCAATTTGCAGTCACCAGTGAACTTGCCCCCCCTGACAGCGCGGATCCAAGCGCAGTCTACGAACGAGCAGCATTGTTTGATGGCTATGTCGATGCCATCAACGCGACCGACGGAAGTGGTGCCCACTGCCATATGGGGTCACTGGCTGTTTGTGCATTGCTTACGCGACTCGGCTATTCATTAATTCAGCAAATTTCCTGCCGAGATAAAAATCGTATTGCCATTCAGGGCGATATCCTAGGCGGCGCAGCAATGGGGGTATGCAACATGTTGTGTCTTTCAGGTGATGGAGTACAAGCAGGCGATCACCCAGAAGCCAAACCCGTCTTCGACCTTGATTGCATGTCTCTATTAGAAATCGCACGCAACATGCGTGATAAATCTATGTTCCAAAGTGGCCGCAAACTAGATTCACCACCCAGGCTGTTTCTGGGTGCAGCAGCCAATCCGTTCGTAGAACCTTTCGACTGGCGGCCTTTACGCCTTGCCAAGAAGGTGGCAGCAGGAGCTCAGTTCATACAAACTCAATATTGTTATGACGTACCGCGTCTGCGCAGCTACATGCAACAAGTACGCGATCTGGGTCTTAACGATAAAGTATTCATAATTGTCGGCGTGGGGCCATTGGCATCTGCTCGCACAGGCGAGTGGATTCGGAAAAATGTACCCGGTGTGCAGATTCCAGACAGTGTCATCGCAAGATTAAAAGGCGCGACAGATCAGAAAGCCGAAGGCCAGCAATTATGTGTCGATCTCATTCAGGAAATCCGTGAAATCGAAGGTGTAGATGGCGTACATATCATGGCCTATCGTCAAGAACACGCAGTTCCAGACATCGTCACGCGATCAGGCATCCTTAACGGCCGAACTCCTTGGCACCCAAAACTATACAACGGTGATATTACCGTGCAGCAACACATGGACACTATTCAATGACTGACACGATTATCAGTTCAGCCACACGCGAGCACATCATCGGGTCTGATCATGCTTTCACCATCATTGGCGAGCGTATTAATCCGACAGGACGAAAAATACTGGCCGAAGAAATGAAAGCGGGTGATTTCAGTCGTGTCGAGGCTGATGCTTTGGCACAGGTCGCTGCAGGCGCGCAGATGCTGGACGTCAACGCAGGTATTCCGTTAGCAGACGAACCTGCCTTGCTTGCGCAAGCCGTAAAACTGGTTCAATCCATTACCGATGTACCTTTGTCCATCGACTCTTCAATCATCGATGCTTTGGAAGCTGGGCTTGCGGTCTACCAAGGTAAAGCGTTGGTAAATTCGGTCACCGGTGAAGATGAGAACTTGGAACGAGTGTTGCCGCTGGTCGCCAAGTACGGCGCAGCAGTGGTGGCTATATCCAACGATGAGACCGGCATTTCTGAAGACCCCAACGAACGGTTCAAAGTCGCCAAGAAAATTGTAGAAAGAGCTGCTGACTACGGTATTCCTGCCAGCGACATTGTCATCGACCCGCTGGTCATGCCCATTGGAGCCATGCGATTTGCAGGTCGACAAGTATTCGATATCCTCGGGAGAATTCGTAACGAACTGGGTTGCAACACTACCTGTGGCGCCTCGAATGTCAGCTTTGGCCTGCCAGAGCGAAATGGCATTAACGGCGCTTTTCTGTCCATGGCGATCAGTGCAGGCATGACATCAGCAATCACTAACCCCTGCCACGAAGAAGTTATGCGCGCTGTGATGGCTGCGGATGTACTCATGGGCAATGATCCGGACTGTCTTGCCTGGATTCGTAAATACCGTGCACCGACGCCCGAAGGCGGCGAAGGAGCCGGTCGAGGACGTCGTGCCAGTAAACGTCGCCGCGCATGAGTGATCAAGAGGAACAAGCTCTGCTGGTATTCACACCTAGCGGCAAGCGTGGCAGTTTCTCCATCGGAACATCAGTTCTGGATGCAGCCCGCGAATTAGGTGTGGATCTGGATTCTGTCTGCGGTGGTCGCGGCTTATGTGGCCGTTGCCAGATACTGTGTTCCGAAGGGGAATTTTCCAAACACAATATTGTTTCTCGACTTGACCATCTCGGTGAAGGTACTCGCGTAGAGGCCCGTTACCAACGAATTAATGGCGACTTTGCAAAAAGTCGTCGCCTTGGTTGTCAGGCCACAGTGCAGGGTGATCTGGTCATCGACATCCCGCCGGATAGCCAGGTTCATAAGCAAGTTATTCGCAAGGCACTTGATCATGCAAATATGACCGTCAACCCGACGGTGCGTCTCTACGTAGTGGATGTACAGGAGCCAGATATGCACGATCCATCCGGCGACCTGCGACGCATGAAGCAGGCACTTGAACGAGAATGGGGGCTCAAAAATTTAAGTGCCGACCTTGTTATATTAAAAATACTGCAGAAATCGCTTCGCAAAGGCGAATGGCAAGTCACTGTCGCTATTCATGACTCTTCATCTGATGACGATACGTCTGGCGGAGAGATTGTTGGTGTCTGGCCAGGCTTCAAAGACGCGATATACGGTCTTGCAATAGATGTAGGATCAACCACGATCGCGGGCCACCTTGCTGATCTTGCTACCGGAAAAGTATTAGCCAGCAGTGGAGCAATGAATCCTCAAATTCGGTTCGGTGAGGATCTCATGAGTCGTGTTTCGTATGTCATGATGAATCCAGGTGGACACGAAGACATGAATTCTGCTGTCATCGGCGCCATCAACGATCTCATTAACGATGTCAGTGTCGAAGCCAATATCGACGCTGAAGACATTCTGGAATTGAGCTTTGTAGCCAATCCTGTCATGCATCATTTGTTGCTGGGTATTGATCCGGTTGAACTTGGCGGAGCACCGTTTGCGCTTGCCACTGATGAGGCACTTACTGTTAATGCACTCAAGATGGGCGTTGTAGCACACCCACTTGCTAAAGCCTACTTGCTACCCTGTGTCGCTGGCCATGTCGGTGCAGACACAGCAGGTATGGTTTTATCCGAGCAACCGCAAGGGCTTGACGAGATAACGCTACTGGTCGATGTCGGTACCAATGCAGAAATAGTGCTGGGTAACAGGGAGCGCCTGCTTGCCTGTTCTAGCCCTACAGGTCCAGCATTCGAAGGTGCACAAATAAGTGGTGGTCAGCGTGCAGCGCCCGGTGCTATCGAACGCGTACGTATTGACCCTGAAACTCTTGAGCCTCGATTCAGTGTCATTGGCAGTGAGACCTGGTCTAACGAGCCGACATTCTCTGATGACACCGCAGCAATCGGTGTAACCGGAATTTGTGGATCAGGCATTATCGAAATTGTGGCTGAAATGTTCCTTGTTGGCATCATTGATACCGATGGTGTTGTTAAAGGGGATATGGCTGCCAAAAATTCGCGTATCGAAGCTAACGACAGAACGTTCTCATATTTGTTGCACGATGGCGATGTGACCATCCGAATCACCCAAAACGATGTCCGCCAAATACAACTGGCCAAGGCAGCACTTTACGCGGGCGTCCGATTATTAATGGACAAACTTGCCATCGATCGAGTTGACAGAATCCGATTAGCCGGCGCCTTCGGTAGCCACATCGATGTCAAGTACGCCATGGTGTTAGGTCTGATTCCGGACTGCAACCTGAAGAATGTAGCCTCTGCGGGAAATGCTGCAGGTACGGGTGCACTCATGGCGCTTCTGGATAGAAACGCACGATCGTCGATCGAAAAAACTGTTAGATTAATCGAGAAGATCGAAACTGCGGTTGAAGCTGATTTTCAGCAGCATTTTGTTGAGGCTATGGCATTTCCTCACAAGACCGCCTCGTTCCCCCAGCTTAGTGCAGTCGTTCAATTGCCAGTACCGACTAGCTCGACTCAGGTCAGGAGGCGTCGTGCGCGACGCGGTTGATCACTATCACAGATTCACATTGCGTGATTCTGTAACTCTTTGCTGCATTATGACCCAGTGATAGCACTAAGGGCTTAAATAGCAACAGCTAAGCGAACCTCAAAGACCTTCAGACCAACGGTAAGTCGAGAGCCTGGCAAAAGCATCTATATCCTGCTGGTGTGAGTAATCGCATAGATGATATAAAGGTGCCTGAGAATCCACTGTTTCTTATGAGGCAAATAATGAAAACCATGACTCGACTTCCTATTAGCCGCCGAAAATTTCTGGCAGGCGCCGTAGCGGTAGGCATTTCGTTCAAAATACCCAAAGATGCCTTAGCGGCGGATGGCAAGGTGAATTTCTACAACTGGGACACCTACATTGGTGAGACCACTATTGACGACTTCGAAAAAGCCAGTGGTATCGAAGTTCAATACGACTTATTCGCTGACAACGATGAGCTATTTGCCAAATTGCGTGGTGGCAATCCTGGTTACGATTTAATCGTACCTACTAATGACTACGTCGAGCGCATGCTGGTAGCCGAGATGCTTCTGCCACTGGATCATTCCAAGATCCCTAACATTAAAAACATTGAACCTGGATTCATGGACCCTGCCTTCGACCCGGGTCGTCAATACAGTTTGCCGTACATGTGGGGCACCATAGGTATTGGTTATCGAAAGTCCACCGTCAAAGAACTTCCAACATCGTGGAATGACCTAATGAATTCCGACAAGTTCTCTGGCCGTATTGCTCTGATGAGTGAACCACAAACAGTCATGCAGATGGCTTTGAAAGCGATGGGCAAGTCTCTAAACGATTGGTCCGACGAGAACATAGCTGCTGCCGAAAAAATGATCAGCGATCAGAAAAAGCATATCGTGGCATTCGCACCTGACAACGGACAGGATCTACTGCTCGCAGGCGAAGTCGATTTGGCTATGGAATGGAATGGCGACATTCTTCAGGCAATGGATGAGGACGACGACATCGGCTACCTCGTGCCAGATGAAGGTGGTCTGCTATGGGAAGATACCTTATGCATCCCTAAAGGCGCTCCAAACGTTGAAAATGCGCATGCACTGATCAACTACCTACTTGATGCAGAAGTGGGTGCAGCCATCGCAGATTTCGTTTACTACGCAACACCAAATGCTGCGGCAAAAGCGCTGATGAGCGAAGAATACACCGGCAACTCAGCTATTTTTCCATCAGCTGAAGCCACGGCTAGAAGTGAAGTGTCAACGTATCCTGGTCAGGAAATTACTCGGAAAATTGACGAGGCCTGGACTCGTATCAAAGCCAGCTAATTTTTTAGCACTCCCTAAATTAGTAACAGCAGGGCCACTGAAGCGTGCAAAGCATACGCAATAATGTGGGCGTGTTTTTCGCCTTCAGTGGCCCTACTCTAATCTGGCTGGTTCTGTTTTTCGTTGTACCCTTAGGCATTATTTGGCTGTACAGTTTTGGTGAGAATGTTTCGCTAACCAAAATTGAAACCACATGGACGCTGGATAATTACCGGCGCATGCTCCAGCCCGAAATATTGACGCTTATGGGCCGCTCTGTCTGGCTCGCCTTTGCGTCTACCCTTATATGTCTGCTCGTCGGTTTCCCAATGGCCCTTGTCATTGCAACATCGTCGGCTCGTGTGAAGCCATGGCTGCTGCTGCTCATCATGTTGCCCTTTTGGACTAACTTGCTGATTCGCACTTACGCCTTGCTTAATATTTTAGGTACCCGTGGTCGTTTAAACGACTTGCTACGTTGGATTTACGAACGTGCAGACTCGTTCCTTAATTTCCTGGGCATGGGCAATCTCGGACTACTCGGCGATGGCTTTACCCCTCTCAAACTACTAGGCACTCAAGCTGGTGTTATCTACGGAATTGTATATGTGTCACTTCCATTCACCATACTGCCGATTTATTCGGCCCTTGAACGTATGGATAAGTCGTTGCTGGAAGCCAGTATGGATTTAGGGGCAAGTCAAATTCAAACTGCTCGAAACGTTCTTATTCCACTTGCTATGCCTGGCATAGTTACGGCCGCTATCATTACGTTTATCCCCGCCCTAGGTCAGTTCCTTACACCGGATTTACTGGGCCGCGGACAAGTCGACATGATTGCCAACGTTATAGAACGTCAATTCAAACGTGCAAACGACTGGCCATTCGGCTCAGCAATTTCGCTGACATTGCTATACGCCACGTTTATGTTATTGGCAATCAGATCCTTCAACGATGCTGCGCGTACACGCCGCAGCGGCAGGGCTTGAGCAATGCCATTATTCCGAAGAAAAAATCCACCTGGCCCCTTTGAATACAGTCGCAAATGGTCGTTGCGAATGCTCTTCATAGCAGGAACAGTATTCCTGTATGCACCCATCATCGTGCTCATTGTTTTCTCATTCAATAATTCGCGCCGTGGTGGGAATATTGTCTGGAAGGGTTTCACCACAAAGTACTACACCAAGGCGTTTGGCAATGAAGAGCTGATGATGGCTTTTGCTAATTCACTAACCATTGCGGTGGTTTCAACCATCGTCAGCGTCATACTCGGCGCCTTAACCGCTGTTGTGTTGTGGAGATTTCGCTTTGCGTTCAAACCTCTATATGAAGGCCTGGTGGCACTGCCCATCGTTATTCCCGAAATTTGCATGGGTGTCTCACTTGCCATGTTTTTCTCAGCTATGGGATGGATGCAAACAGGTGACAGGCCGTGGCCCTTCAACTTAACCAACATCATCATTGCACACATCACCTTTTGTTTTCCGTTCGCTGCCATGGTCATTCGCACACGATTGCAAAGCTTCAATCGGGAGATGGAAGAAGCTGCAAAAGATCTTGGGGCAACAGAATTCCAGGTGTTCAGGGATATCTTGCTTCCACATATGAAGCCCGGCTTAATCGCAGGTGCATTGCTGGCATTTACCTTATCGCTAGATGATTTCATCATCACCTTTTTCACTTCCGGCCCAAACACCGTTACCTTTCCGGTGAAGATATATTCCATGGTCAGGTTTTCAGTCACACCTGAAATTAACGCAGCCTCAACGGTTCTAATTATCATGACCCTGGTGTTGACATTCATAGCTCTTCGTTACCAACGGGTGGATTCCACATCATGAGTGATTCGATTGTATCCATCAGGAACATTAGCAAGCGATTTGACTCAGTACTGGCCTTGAATGATGTCTCCATAGAGATTCGCTCTGGAGAAATTTTCGCTCTGTTAGGTCCATCTGGATGCGGTAAGTCGACGCTTTTGCGCGTTATATCCGGTTTCGAGTCGCCCTCCTCTGGAGAGCTACTGCTTGACGGCAAGGACATGACTAGACTGCCTCCAAATAAGCGCCCTATTAATATGGTGTTTCAATCGTATGCCGTATTTCCTCATATGAGTGTGGAGAAAAACGTAGCTTACGGATTGAAAATGGAAAAATTGCCAACGGCTGAGATAGAGTCGCGTGTTGCCGCAGCCCTTGAGCAAGTTCATCTACAAGACTATGCGTCGCGCATGCCTGACCAACTCTCTGGCGGGCAACGACAACGAGTCGCTTTAGCTCGTGCACTTGTTAAAAAACCTCGCGTTCTTTTGCTCGATGAGCCTTTATCTGCTCTTGATGCAAAGTTGAGAGATGCCATGCGACTGGAGTTGGTTAAGTTGCAAGAAACTGTAGGCATTACCTTTATTATCGTAACTCACGATCAAGTGGAAGCCATGGCAATGGCCGATCGCATTGCAGTGCTTGAATCAGGAAAACTACGACAAGTAGCTACCCCTGAAGAATTATATTCTAATCCTGTAGACGCATTTGTTGCGGACTTCATAGGCAATATTAACGCCTTTGACGTGATCGATTGGAGTCATGACAATGGTCAACTCTCAGTTCATGCCGATCTGCTTGACCTGGTCGTTTTAAGCATGACAGATCCACCTGCATTTCTTGGAGCATTTGGAACTAAGCCAGATGCGGTGCTCGCTGTTCGCCCGGAACACGTAGGAGTATCTTTATCCAAACCCGATGAATCCACAGTCGCACTTATGGGCACTCTGGGGGACATTGCCTTCCAGGGTCAGCATTGTATTGCTGAGATCCGACTCAAGGCTGGCACATTCTTTAGCGCTATAGTAGACAATGAACTAGCGAAAACGTTGCCCTCAGCATTAGAACAAGCACCCATCTGGGCATTCTGGGAGGCTAATAAGATGCTCCTGTTGCCTCGCAATGCAGAAAAACAAAAATAAATGACAACTTCAAGTGGAACCCTACCTTCCAGACCCAAAGCTCAATTGGATGTTTTAATTGTCGACTGGCACGGCAGAATACGAGGTAAACGCCTGCCTTCGTCCATGCGAAAAAAAATTCTCAATGGCGAAGCAAGAATACCGCTGTCAACCCAGGCCATGGATATCTGGGGCGATGACAGAGATGAAATAACCAGTTTAGGATTGTCCATTGGAGACCCAGACGCATTGTGTATTCCGGACGCCGATGGTTTAGGTTTTCATGCGCAGCCCTGGAACGATGGAAATGAACAAATATTGTGCTCTTTACATCATGAAGACGGCCATCCCAGCGATTTTGATGTGCGTTTAATCCTGAAGAGAACAGTTGATCGTTTGAACGCTGACAACCTTTATCCAGTAGTCGCCGTGGAGCTGGAGTTTTACCTGATGGATGCATCCACTCGTACGACGGGTGTACCGAAGGTACCTGAACAACTTTCAATCGCAGAAAAACCAGACGACTTACAGCTATACGATATGCGAGTAATGGATCGGGCAGGAAACGTTCTAAAGTTAATTCATCAGTATGCAGAAGCCATGGGCATACCTGCAGAGGCATCGCTGGCAGAATTCGGCCCAGGCCAATTCGAAATCAATCTCAGGCACCAGAGTAGCCCTGTTATGGCTGCTGATCATGCTGTGCTGTTTAAACAACTTGTTGATCGTGCTGCTCATCATGAAGGTTTAATGGCGACCTTTATGGCAAAGCCCTACACAGAACATGGCGGATCGGGCCAACATGTTCACGTTAGCCTGCTTGATGAAGGAGGTGAGAATGTATTCGATAGTCAATCAGCAGAAAACGAAAACCTACTTTATGCCGTAGCTGGCTGCCTGGACCTCATGAGCGCCTCACAACTGATGTTTGCGCCGCATGCAAATTCCTACAGACGATTGCAGCCTGATAATTTCGCCCCGGTCCAATGTAACTGGGGCTATGACCATAGAGGCGTTGCTATTCGCTTACCTGAAACTAAAGGCAAGTCCGCCAGGCTTGAGCACAGGGTGTCAGGCGCTGATGCTTGTTCGTATTTAGTATTAGCCACTTTATTGGGCAGCATTCACTACGGTTTAAAAAACCGCAAACTTCCAGATATAGAACCTTTACTGCCAGGCAATGCATCATCAGCTGACACGCTCACTCACGACTGGGTGGCTGCCATTGACAGCTTTGATCAGTCCAAGGTGCTGCGAGAAATTCTAGGTGACAGATTTTGCGACATGCTGGTAAAGATAAAACATCACGAAGCGCGCACGTTTAATAGACAAGTATCCAATATCGATTTGGCCACTTACTTGACTCGCGCGTAAGCAGGTAGAAAAATTCTAATGAAGGCTATCAAGAGAATCGATAACTACTACACCGCGACTAGTAACGATTCCACACAGCACCCTGTAATGAGTGGTGAAAAAAGAGTAGACGTCGTCATTGTCGGTGGTGGCTCCACAGGCGTATCCACAGCAGTGGAACTGGCTGAACGCGGAGTGAATGTCGCACTTCTTGAAGCCAATCGGATTGGTTGGGGTGCAAGCGGACGAAACGGCGGCCAGATTACCGGTAGCCTTTCGGGTGATGCAGCCATTCTTAAACAGTTGCAAAAGAGCATTGGTTCCGATGCCATCGATGTTGTGCGGATGTTGCGATGGCACGGTCATGACATCATTAAAAATCGCATTGAGAAATACGGCATTGATTGCGATTTACAACATGGGCACCTGCACACCGCCTACACGGAAAAAGACATTCCTGAACTACACACTGCGATGGAAGATGCTGTAGCAGCCGGACTTGGCGATGATGTGGAATGGCTGGACAGGTCTCAAGTGCAGCAGAAACTGGCTACGCCTTTGTACCATGGCGGCATTCTCAATCGTCGCAACATGCATGTGCATTCTCTTAACCTGTTATTGGGCGAAGCGGCAGCCGCGAAGTCTATGGGCGTGGATATCTATGAACAATCTAACGTTCTTGATATTACTTATGGCGATACGCCAACGGTCACAACCGCTCAAGGCCGAATCACGGCGAATGCTGTGGTACTAGCTGGTAACGCCTACCATCGTCTGGCTCAGCCTAAATTGCGAGGACTTCTCTTCCCTGCCATTTTGGGTAATTTGACAACAGCCCCTCTGGATGACCAGCTTGCCCAGTCCATTAACCCTGAGAATCTGGCTGTTTATGACAGCCGTATGGTGCTGGATTACTACCGCCTTACAGCAGACAAGCGGCTTATGTTTGGAGGCGGCACTAACTACTCTGGTCGCGATATTGACAATGTGGCCAGCACATTGCGCCCTGCTTTGGAAAAAACGTTCCCACAATTGAAAGGCATCAACATCGACTTTTCGTGGACAGGTGCTGCTGGCATCACCATTAACCGAATTCCAGCGCTTGGCCGTATTGAAGGAAACGTTTATTACGCACAAGGATATTCCGGGCATGGCATCGCCAGCTCCCACATCATGGCTGAGATTATGGCAAACGCCCTAACAGGCACAATGCACCACTTTGACCTATTCAGTTCCCTAAAGCACATCCGTCTGCCGGTAGGCCCACAAACAGGAAGCGTCCTCGTCGCCCTCGGCATGGCCTACTACCGCCTTAAACAATCCCTTGGCCACTAATGCCCTGGATGCCCTGGGGTCGGGGATGCCCTGGATGCCCTGGGGTCGGACCACTTTAAACATGTGTTTTATATACAATTATCTCTTTATGATCCGTTATTTTCCAGCTTATAAAGGCCAAATCTTTCCAAAACACAGTAGTTTAAGGTTCGGAAACTCAAACAACAGCCATCTTAATCGGGCGGTTATAGCCGATTAAAAAGTGAAATAAGCCACGAAAAGTACTTATTCAGCGCCTAATTCTCTTAATAATCAGACACCTTTCATGGTCCGACCCGGTGGGATGGATAAACTGGGTGTATGAATACTTCAAGCATCAAAAACAGGCGTGCAATGCCAGAAAGACGGCATTACGATTTACAGACACTTAAGCAATGCCTTACAAATCCCCGTCGCATGGATCCTAGGCGCTCGCCAGATCGGAAATATCCAATCATTGACCGACTGGATAACGGTGCAGTAGCGCTCGCCGTTGCCTTGATGATTTTATCGGTCATGGATTCGATTTTCACGCTAACCATCATTTCCCACGGTGGTAGCGAGGTGAATCCATTCATGAACGCTCTGCTCGAAAAGAGCGTCACAGCCTTCACCGTCATGAAGATGCTGCTAACCGCAATACCAGCTCTGATATTGGTAGCGACTGCCAATATTATGTTTCTAAATCGCTGGAGAGCCCGATCACTATTGGCAACCATGGTGGGGTTGTACGCTGGATTAATTTGCTACGAGTTGTTATTACTGTCCTACGTTTGAGAACGTTTGGAGATTTTACTTAAAACGTGAGTATCACTCAGTAAACCTGCCGCCCTGCGACGTTCATCACGGGGCGGCAGAGAAAACGTATCCCGATAGCATTTGGAAAAATGTGGAGCTGAGATAAAACCGCACGCTAAGGCTATATCAACGATAGGCATACTGCTTTGCAGCAAAAGTTGCCGAGCCCTCTCCAAGCGCAACTCCAAATAATAGCGCGTAGGAACACAGTGCAAATAGCGCTGAAACAGGCGTTCCAACTGTCGACGCGACAAGCCAACATGATGTGACAATTCATCCAGCGTCATGGGCTCTTCAATGTTAGCTTCCATCAGTGAGACAGCTTCTGCTAATTTGGGCTGGCTTGCACCAATTCTCTGCGTAAGAGGAACCCTCTGCCGGTCGTTTTGATCTCGAATTCGTTCACACATAAACTGCTCGGAAATTCGGGTCGCTAACGCGGCTCCGTGCCTTGCGCGAATTTCACTTAGCATCATGTCCAGAGGTGCAGTGCCACCTGCACAGGTGTACCGCTTCCTGTCTATCTCAAACAGTTCCGCTGATATAACCAATTGAGGAAACTCCTCACGCGCTGCAGCCAGATTTTCCCAATGAAGCGTACATCGATAGTCGTTAAGTAGTTCAGCCCGCGCTAATAAATACGTCCCCGTGCAAATAGCTCCAAGCACAGCACCCTGCTTATCCAGCTGCTTGAACCAGTTTGTTCCAGCCTCGTCCTGTACTAAATGGACGTTGAGCCCACTGCACACAAAAACAGCATCGTATTTTTCCCGGGTTTGCGCGCTGTGGGAGACAGGAAACGGAATCCCGCTGCTGCTGGTGACAGCTTCACCATCTGATGAAACCAGGCACCAATAATACAGTTTCTGCGCACTATTGTAATTGGCCATGCGCAGCGCTTCTAAAGCACTGCTGAACGCCAACATAGAGAAATTTGGCACCAGGTAAAAACAGATGCGAGTTGTGGCTTCAGCGGAACCGATCATAAGAAGAGCACAAGCAGCATTGTCGGAAGCACCAATAAATAATGTCCAGTTGGGATGTGGCCACATCCCAACTCATTATCCGCGAGTGTGCCTAATAATTCGCGTCAGGGAAAGATTCTTTTCGCATTTTTATGAAAGCTTGCAGCGCTTCATCGGTTGCAACATCGATAGCTGGAGCCTCATATTCAGCCAAGGCCTTCTTCCATTTCACATTCGCTCGCTGTGCAGCATCCATGGAACCCTCAGATTCCCATTGCTCAAAACTATTATTATCAGCAATTTCTGATCGCCAAAAGGCGGTTTGAAAGTTTCTCTGGGTATGATCACACCCTAAAAAGTGATTTCCAGGACCCACTTCTCGTAAAGCATCCAATGCCTGTCCATTCTCGGAAACATCAATCCCACTGAGCAACACAGCAATCATACTGGCCTGATCAGCGTCCATCATGAATTTTTCGTAACCCATTGCCAGACCACCCTCCAGCCAGCCAGCTGTGTGCAACATAAAATTCACGCCTGCCATTGCCGCAGACTGCAACGTGTTTGCAGCTTCGTACGCTGCTTGCGCATCAGGGAGCTTGGACGCAGTTAAGCCGCCTCCACTTCTGAAAGGTACTTTTAATCGCCTGGCTAGCGATGCCGCAATGTTCATAACCTGTGTAGGCTCTGGAGAACCAAAGGTTGGAGCACCAGATTGCATGGATACAGAACTTGCAAACGTTCCAAATACAACAGGTGCACCCGGTCGAACCAATTGGACAAAAGCCATACCTGCCAGCGCTTCAGCGAGAATCTGTGACACTGTACCCACTACCGTAACAGGTGACATGGCACCCGCAAGAATGAACGGGGACACGATACATGCCTGATTGGCTCGCGCGTATACTTTCGCAGCCCCCAGCATAGTGTCGTCGAACGTCATCGGCGAATTTGCATTGATCAGGTTGATAATGACTGTCTTCTCATGTCCAGTTTCTGGGTCAATCCACCCATCACCAAACAGAATTTTCGCCATATCAACAGTGTCCTGAGCACGCTCTGGAGCTGTAACAGATCCCATAAACGGTTTATCGGAATACCGCATGTGCGCATAAACCATATCAAAATGACGTTTATTGACTGGCAGATCTACTGGCTCACATACAGTCCCACCCGAGTGATGCAAAGAGTGGCTCATATAAGCTAGCTTGACGAAATTCTGAAAATCCTCGATGGTGGCGTATCGCCGTCCCTTGTCCAAATCATGCACAAATGGAGGTCCGTAGGCAGGCACCATGACGGTATTGTTCCCACCGATAACGACAGATTTTGCTGGATTGCGAGCGTGTTGAACAAATTGGGCTGGCGCTGTATCCATCACCAGTTTTCGACACAGCCCTCTGGGAAAGCGTACTCGCTCACCTTTCACATCAGCCCCGGCATTACGCCACATTTCAAGCGCTTCAGCATCATCACGAAAATCTATCCCGATTTCTTCGAGAATAGTGTCAGCATTATATTCAATTAACGCCAAACCTTCCTCATTCAGTATTTCGAAGTAAGGAATTTCACGTTTGATATACGCCTGAGCGATAGTGCCGGCAGAGGCCCGTGCGCGTTTGGCGTCTCGCCCACTTCCGCGTTTAGCGCGTCTTGGGCTTGATTCTGTTGAACTCATAGGAGTGCTCTTCTGGATACTTTGATCGCTGAATAATGACTGGTTGTGCGTACTCTTGGTGTTGCGTCCAGCGACGTGAGCATAGCACCAAGCGACTTCTAGCCCCTGTCCTTGGTTGTCGACTCACACAAGCAAAAGGAGGTCACTGACTATCGACTAGTGAGTAGCAGCTACGCACAAAATTGGCTTGCGCCTTGTTCTGAATCCGCCTGCGATTTTCACGTCTTACTCGCCTAATAGCCTGTTCAGGCTCCACACCAAATTCCACCAGAATTCTTGCCGCAATCATCCCAGTTCGACCCAGTCCTGCGTAGCAATGTATGACCACACGTTCGCCGATGCGTAAGGCATGCCGAATTCGCTCTCCTTCGACAGCCCAGATATTTTCAAACTCCTGGTTGGGGATATCCATATCGATGATGGGCAGATGCTTCCACCAAATCCCAGCTTGTTGGGCAGCAGCAGGCAAGCCCTCCACCTTATTCAACTTGAGCTCATGCGGTTCAACGAGGCATAAAATGCCGTTGGCCCCCCATTCAATGATCTCGTCCAAGTCAGTTTGTAAAAGCCGCTTACTACCAGAAGGCGGTTTATCGATACGCGTTCCAGGGCAGGCGACCAACCCCATACAACCAACAGATCCCGGAACCGGTATCGTATCAATCATATTGGCCTGGGCCGGCTTACGAAGTCCAAAAAGCATGTTATCGGCTACGCCTTTGTTTACTCAGGCACCAAATGGTTGCGCTGATCGGGCTTGAACGCATCTCAGTGGCTACATCACCTCTAGATCGGAGAAGAATAGACAATATTGCGTACATAAATGAATTAAAAGTTAAGGTACAAACCTTATCGGCTGGATTGTCCAGTCACACGAGCAGCACAGTAGGCTACGTAACATTCTCAATGCAATATCATAATCCAAGAACGCTTCACACTATGACAATTCAGAGGAGTTTTATTCAATTTTCACAGTCTGTTTTCCGAACTTGAGAGGCTGTGCGCTGAATTCACAGCACTTATGTAACCCTGCCTAACCAGCAGGGGGCTCAGAGTGTGCATGTTATTCTGAGCATCATGACGAATAAATTACAAGAATTAATCGACAAAAACGGCCTGCTTTTAGCCGATGGCGCTACTGGCACCAACCTTTTCGAAGTTGGCTTACAGACCGGTGATGCACCAGAGCTGTGGAACCTAGATCATCCTGATCGAATTAGTCAATTACATCGCTCATTCGTTGACGCAGGCTCCGATATAATTTTGACCAATAGTTTCGGTGGAACTCACTACCGATTAGCGCTACACAAGGCTGGGCATCGAGTACACGAACTGAATAAGAGAGCAGCCGAGCTTGCTCGTATTGAAGCAGACAAAGCGGACAAAACGGTTTTAGTAGCTGGCTCAATGGGTCCGACAGGCGAAATTCTAGCCCCCAACGGGCCAGTCAGTATTGAAGAAGCTCGCCAGGCCTTCTCCGAACAAGGACAAGCCTTGGCAGACGGGGGTGCAGATATTCTCTGGATTGAGACCATCTCTTCGGCCGAAGAAATCCAAGCCGCCGTTCTAGGTGCCGCTGACATAGGCCTACCTATCGTATACACGGTTAGCATCGATACAAACGGCAGAACAATGATGGGCTTGACCCCTGCTGAAACATTGACAATCAGCACTGGGTTGAACACTCATATCACCGCAATTGGCAGTAATTGTGGTGTTGGAGCCTCAGAAGTTGTGGCCGCCATTTGCAATCTCGTCACAGCAGCTAACGTCGCAGGTGTCAAGCCTGCTCTGGTAGCTAAGGCTAATTGCGGAATTCCAAATTATGTAGACGGCAAAATCGTTTACAGCGGCACGCCAGAACTAATGGCTGAGTATGCAATATTGTCAGCAAATGCCGGTGCATCAATTATTGGAGGCTGCTGCGGTACGACACCCGTCCATATTAAGGCTATGCGCAGCGCCATAGATAGTTGGCAACCTGGTAGTGACTCACCTTCCATCGAATCCATTACTGAAATATTAGGTGAGCTGTCACAAGGCGCTCGCGCCCAAATGTCCGGGGATTTATCAGTTGCAGGTGGTTCAGCCTCTGGCCGTGGAAGTCGAACCTCTCGTCGTAAGCGCAACAACGACAGCTAAGTTCTTCGCACACTAACACTTAAATGGATGCGGATACCGCTCTGGAGATGCTTCCATTCAAGCTCCAACCTGTTAGCCTTTACGGTTGAGAATGAAAATTCATTTACAACACTAATCGGTTACTAGCATGTTGGATAAAAACCTCACACCAAACCTGGTAGCAGTACTGCTGATTGTTATCAGCTTGTTCTTGACAGAACCCTGGCAGGGTTTGATGCTCACGACGGGGCTTTTTGCACTCTCAGGCGCCCTGACAAACTGGCTTGCTGTTCACATGTTGTTTGAACGAGTACCTGGTCTGTACGGCTCTGGTGTCGTTACTCTGCACTTCGAAGATTTCAAAGCCGGAATTCTACGAATGGTGCATGAAGAACTTTTCAGCAAAGATAACGTTGAACGGCTACTCACATCACCCAAAACCGGAAGCGCTGGCGACGTAAACGACAATTTTTCGCTGGTCGATGCGGTTGATATTGAACCCCTGCTAAACGCCATTGATCTAGATGCTGCCTATGATCAACTCGTCGCAACTGTCGTTGAATCCTCCTTCGGATCTATGTTGGCAATGGTCGGAGGAGAAGAGGCTTTAAAGCCGCTGCGGGAGCCTTTCAAGAAACGTATGAAGACCTTTCTTAGCGATGCTGCCCACTCACCACCAATACAGGCTGCCATCGGTGAACAGCTCAGCAAAGCTGCTAGCAGCGACCAATTCGTCGGTAAGTTGGAACAATTGCTGCGCGCTCGTCTCGATGAAATGACACCGGAAATGGTCAAAGAAATCATGCAACGTATGATCCGTGAACATCTCGGCTGGCTAGTTGTCTGGGGTGGTGTTTTTGGCGGATTAATTGGCCTAGTAGCCGCGTTATTTGGCTTTTAGCCTGGACTACTCAAGAAGCGCGGAAGGGTTTGATGAGTTCATGAATGACTCACAGGCTAACTCTTTGCTCTTAGCGGTACGCCATCGAATTCGATTTCTTCCCAGCCTGTTTGCATAAACTGGCGAATATTGGGATGGCTATCGCCTTCGGGTGTTTTCAGAACATCAGCTCGATAGAAAGCACCAAACAAACTAAGTGTTTGATCTTTGGACAGCTCATGTAAGCGAGCGAACGCAAATATTTTGCACGAGCCCGTGTTTTGCCCCGCCTCACTGAGTATCTCGTGATTGCGAAACGCCGTTGGGATATAGGTATACAAACCATTGATCAACTCAATAACGTCTGGAAACTCGATGCTTTTAGGCTGAGTTTCCAAACGATTAAGGAAAAGTTCCAATTCCATAAATAGATCATCAAATGTTAAAGCTGCACTCGGACAGCCCCCTAGGAGCAGCTTGATAAATTAAGACTTCTGACTGGCCTTGTAGTCGATGGCATCAACGGCCGCAATCGCACACAGATTAACGATACCGCGAACGGTCGTAGATTCAGTAACGACATGCGCCGGCTTTTTGAGCCCCATCAACATAGGACCAACCGGCAGACCATCACCTAACGCCTTGACCATGTTGTAGGTGATATTTGCCGAATCAAGATTAGGCATAACCATCAAATTTGCACCACCGCGATAGCTCGCGTTCGGAAATACTCTGTTGCGAGTTTCTTCGGACACTGCAGCATCTGCGTGCATTTCACCTTCCACTGCTAAATCCGGATAGCGTTCCTTGACCAGTTGCACAGCCTTGCGAACCTTGAGAGCTGATTCATTGTTGCGACTACCAAAGTTGGAATGTGAAAGCATGGCAACCTTTGGCACCATACCAAAACGTTTAACAATTTTTGATGCCATAAAGGCAGTTTCTGCCATCTCTTCTGCCGAGGGATTTAACGTGACATGTGTATCCGTCAAAAATACAGTACCTGTCGGCAGTATCAGTAGCATCAGAGCTGATATGTCCGTAACGTTGTCGCGTACCCCAATGACATCTACCAGATAACGAATATGTCGAGCAGAAGCGCCTTGCGTACCACATAACAGCGCATCTGCCTCCCCTTCTCTAACCATAAGAGCGCCGAGAGCAGTCGGCCTAGTCCTGATAACATTAGCGGCATACTCCGGTGAAACTCCTGCTCGTTCCATCAACTGATGATAGGACTTAACATGCTGTTCGAATCGCGGATTGTTCATCGGATCGATTACAGAAATACCATTGCCAATCGTCAATCGCAGAGCCATATCCTCAATCTTCGATTGAATGATGTCAGGCCTGCCAATCAACACCGGATGGCAAATCCCATCGTCTACTAATATCTGTGCAGCGTTCAACACACGTGATGATTCGCCTTCCGACAAAACGACTCGCTGGATATCCGCCTGTGCTTGTTCGAACATAGGCTTCATGACCAGGCCAGAGCGAAATACGAACCCACTAAGCTTGCGCCGATAGGCATCAAAGTCTGCGATAGGACGCGTCGCAACACCACTATCCATAGCCGCTTGTGCAACGCGTGGAGGAATCTCCATCATAAGTCTAGGATCAAACGGCTTGGGTATTAGATATTCACGGCCGAAGGTAAATGGCTTCCCACCGTAAGCGGCAGATACGACATCGGAGGCCTCTTTAGTGGCTATATCCGCAATAGCCTCAACTGCTGCTGCCTGCATTTCACCATTAATTTCTGTTGCACCTACATCTAATGCGCCACGGAACAAGAATGGAAAGCACAAAACATTATTGACTTGGTTGGGATAATCCGAACGACCCGTGGCCATAATGGCGTCGTCACGCACCGAATGAACAATGTCAGGACTGATTTCAGGATCCGGATTGGCTAGTGCAAGAATAAACGGTGAATCAGCCATCCTGCTCACTTGTTCACCTGTCAGCACGTTGGGCGCAGACAACCCCAAAAAGACATCAGCATCGCCGATGACATCATCCAGTAAACGCGCATCAGTACTACGTGCATAAACTGCCTTGTATGGATCCATGTTGTCGTTGCGCCCTTCAAAGAGGACACCAAACTCATCGCATACTGTGACTTTGCTTTTGTCCAATCCCATGAATACAAGCAGATTGAGACACGCTAGGGCTGCAGCACCCGCTCCAGAACACACGAGTGTAATGTCAGACAGCTCCTTACCCGCAACCTTTAAACCGTTTCGAATCGCTGCAGCAACAACGATAGCTGTTCCATGCTGATCGTCGTGAAATACCGGAATACCCATCTTCTCACGCAGACGTTTTTCAATGACAAAACATTCTGGCGCTTTAATATCTTCTAAGTTGATACCACCAAACGTGGGTTCAAGTAATTCCACGGCATCGCAGAAACGGTCGACGTCTGTCGTATCCAATTCGAGATCAAATACGTCAACGTTAGCGAATTTTTTAAACAGAACAGCTTTTCCTTCCATCACAGGCTTTGAAGCAAGCGCACCAATAGCACCCAATCCGAGCACTGCGGTGCCGTTAGTAATGACCGCAACAAGATTACTGCGTGCTGTGAGTTCAGCCGCCTGAAGGGGATCACGGACAATTTCCCTGCAAGCGACTGCGACTCCTGGGGAATACGCCAGCGCTAAATCGCGCTGGTTAACCATATTTTTCGTCGCCGATATCTCCAGTTTTCCGGGTACCGGGTATCGATGGTAGTTAAGCGCAGCCTCTGCCAGCGACTCGGGCGTAGCACGCTCAGTAAACTCAGAGTTGTTGTGGCCTTCCGGGTCACTCTGTTGGTCACTCATCGATATTTTCCTGTTTTATTATTCGTATGTCGGCGTGAGCAAGTCGTCTGCAACAGCACGGTTGAACGCACTGCATACCGCCATTAGCGAGGCCGACACGATATTGCTGTTCAGCGCAGCACCATAACGTGTTGCCCCTTTCCCCGCTTGTATTTCAAAATAACAAGCTGATTGGGCATCAGCCCCAATACCGGTTGCATGCTGATGATAATCAACAACCCTGAAATCCACATCGAGTTCAGTCTTGATGCCCTGCACAAACGCATCAATTGGGCCGTTACCCTGACCACTGAGCTCGCATTCTTTGCCGTTGAGTAAAACTTTTGCTGTTAACGATCTTAGCGAATCGTTGTCAGGATCTTGCGCACTGCTATGGCTTAAGAATGACAGTGGTTCCTGAACCTGCAGAAACGTTTGATCAAATGCTGCTTTGATGGTAGCTGAGTCTACTTCCTTACCTGTGTCTTCACTGATCTGCTGAACAACCTGACTAAACTCCATTTGCATTCGCCTGGGGAGTTCCAATCCATGATCACGCTCGAGAATAAATGCAACTCCACCCTTACCAGATTGACTATTTACACGAATAACAGCTTCATAGGTTCGGCCCAGATCAGCAGGATCGATAGGCAGATAAGGGACCTCCCAAAGTGGTGAATTACTTTTCCGCATCGCCGCAAAGCCCTTCTTAATGGCATCTTGGTGAGACCCAGAAAAAGCTGTAAACACCAATTCACCGGCGTAAGGATGTCGCGGATGGACTGGCAACTGATTGCAGTGTTCAACCGTGCGCATAACCTCGTAGATATCTGAAAAATCGAGCTTCGGATCAACTCCCTGTGTGAACAAGTTCAACGCCAAAGTCACTATATCGACGTTCCCAGTTCGCTCACCATTACCAAAAAGCGTACCTTCCACGCGGTCGGCTCCAGCCAACAAACCCAATTCAGTTGCAGCCACCGCACAGCCTCGATCATTATGAGGATGAAGACTCAGACAGATCGTTTCTCTGTTTTTAACATGCTTTAAAAACCATTCGATCTGATCTGCATGCACGTTAGGCATTGACATCTCAACCGTGGCTGGCAAATTGAGAATAGTAGGATTTTCGATAGTGGGCTGCCAGATAGCGTTTACCGCATCGCAAACTTCGATTGCGTAGTCCAGCTCAGTACCGGTAAAACTTTCTGGGGAGTATTCGAATTGCCAATGCGTATCAGTTTGTTTCGCAGCATATTCAGCAACGATATCTGCGCCATCAGTGGCAATCTGTTTGATGCCGGCGCGATCCAGACCAAACACGACTTTTCGTTGTAGGGTCGACGTGGAGTTATACAAATGCAATATCGCACTAGGACAACCTTGCAAAGATTCAAACGTGCGCTCGATCAGCGGTCGACGAGCCTGCGTGAGCACCTGCAGAGTGACGTCAGCAGGAACACGATTTTCTTCGATCAACATGCGAACAAAATCAAAGTCGGTTTGGGAGGCTGCCGGGAATCCGACTTCTATCTGTTTAAATCCCACCGCAATAAGTAAGTCGAACATACGCAGTTTGCGCTCAGGCCCCATCGGCTCGATGAGTGCCTGATTACCGTCGCGCAAATCTACGCTGCACCACAGAGGTGCCTTTGACAGCGTCTTCGATGGCCATTGGCGGTCCGTCAAGGGGACTTGAGCAAATGGAGGGTATTTAGTACTGGGATCGTTCAACATGATTAAATTCCTGGTGCTTGAGCTTAAAGGTTTTGCGCAACACACAAAGCCGCCGCCCGGCTACGCGATTCCGGACGACGGCGTCTAAGCAGAGTCGACTCAAGTAGTACGGCACCAAAATGGGGTGTGCAAATAGTAGATCTTATTGGGTCTGAAAGAGGCATGACATTCTCGATGACTATACCGGCAGTTCACGTTTAAAACTCCGGTAGGGGGTCGATCCGAAGCGGATTGGCTTGTTTGGCTAGAGTTAGTTGGTAATCTGATAATTTTTCACAGAAAACCAGACACTGCTTTCCCGGCCCGCCCTATAGAGCGGCCGGGAACATAAGCCTAAGTAATTGCGCAATCGAAGTCATAAGGGCCAGACTAGTCTGGCTTGCCTACTGGGTCAAGGGTGCGATGATCATCGAGTAGCGGACGAAGCAGTTTTTCCAACCCATTTAGTTTGATTTCGTAGATTAGGGCCAATCTCTGTCCCAGTAAACCAGCGGGAAACCCCTGGCCTTTAAACCACACTACGTAGGGTTCAGGCAAATCAATGAGCCGTCTGCCTTTAAATTTGCCAAAAGGCATGGCCATAGACGCAGCAGCCAAAACCTCTTCAGACAAATTTTCATCGCTCATCGGGTTATCTTCCCGAAAAGCCTGGATTGTTCGCATTTCTATCCGACTCAACAGATTGGGTTTGCGGCCCACCTGCTATTCGCACATTCCTGTTCCGTAATACGGGCTGTTTAACTGATGCCACTAACTCACGCCAGATAAACAACAAACCGGAACAGACAATGACAGCCGACCCTAGAAGTACGGTGCGATCGACTGACTCGTTAAAAATCAGCGCTCCGTAAATAAGGGCCCACAACATTTGACTGTATTGCATGGGAGCGACAAATTGCGCCTCAGAGCTTCGGTACGCTTGAATCATAAGCGTTTGTCCAATGACGCCCAGGACACCAATCGAGCAGAGTTTGAGCAGCACTTCACCGGCCATTGGAACGTAGACGAAGGCCGTTGCAATCCCCGTTATGACTACACTTGTCAGCATGGGGTACATGATGAGAGTGAAACTGTGCTCACGAGACCCAATTTTTCGGGTCACTATCGAATTACATGCAACACAGGCCGCAGCTATCACCGCTGCTAGATGGTCTAGCGTTAAAGAATCGGATCCTGGGCGCAATACGATCAATACCCCAACTAAGCCTAGTAAAATCGCAAACCAGCGAATCGCGCGGATTCGCTCACCGAGAATGGGGATAGCCAGCAAAGTAATGAGAATGGGTGCTGCGAACAGCAGCGAATACACCTCAGAGAGCGGTAATTTGCCGAAAGCATAAAAAACCGATAGCAACCCGACTACATTAAAAAAACAACGCAACGCGATAAGACCGGGTAATCGCGGACGCATCGTGCGCTCTGTACTGTCAAATGCCAGGAACATAGTGAATGGCACGAAACTAAAAAGAATAGCGAAAAAAGCAATCTGAAATACTGGAATTCCAATGATGCTCTTGATAACCGCATCGTGAAGAGAAAACACAGCGAACCCGAGAAGACCCAGACCTGCTCCTTTGAGCGCGTTGTTCGTTGTCGTGTCGGCGGTCATAATGGGAGTAGTCTGTTCCAAACTATTATGATTTCCATCTTAACTGAAGATAGCTTATGCGATTACTAATACCCATTTTCATCGTCTTGCTCGGTATGGGCAGTGGGGCCCTGATTTGTCTGCTTTTCAAGAACATGAGCAACGGACTAAAAGCCAGCGCTATCGCAGGTGGGTTCGGTGCGTTTGCCGGGCTTATGATGCGCGATATCCTTTACGATGTCAGCGGTGGTCTGATCGGAGGGGCACTCTTATCAGCAATCGTAGGCGCGCTCGTTTTTTCTATTGCGCTGAACACGGCGATGCGGATCGCGAATCGCTGACCCACTAACCCCACTTGAAAGACGATTTCTGAGCAGAGTACCTTGCTAAGCAACCTAGCTTTACTCTGCTTTCGGCAATGGCCCGTCGAATTTAGTAGTGTTTTCGGGCAGCTCGGGGAACGGTAGACTTCGTCCGCACATTCGCCCAAAACCAATATCAATACGCAGTACTTGAGCATGCTCCAGCAGAGATTGAGAGTCAATACCAGCCGCACACACTTCACG
>JBLIIE010000047.1:0-31868 GCA_047634635.1 Granulosicoccus sp.
CCGGAAATCTTACCTAAATCAATGCCAGCAGGCATAGAGTTCTGAGCTGCAATTAAGGCTTCAGCCGCCGAACTAGCGGCTTCCTGAGCAGCCTCTGCTTTTTCAGTAGCGAGCTGAGTTGCGGCTTCAGCTTTCTCAGCAGCCAGCAGAGTCGCCGCCTCAGCCGCAGTTGCTGCTTCGTCAGCTGCTTGTTTGTTCATGTATTGCATGCTGAACCAGGCGATCGCCGCTGCCGCTACCAAAGCTATTAGCCATTTCATGATTTAACTGCCAAGATTGTGTTGACTGAGTGCATGCTCTGCAGCTGGTCAAGAATCTGGCTGATGATTTGATCTTTACTTAGATCGACGTTGTTGAACGACATATCAAACTCCAATGGTATCTACAAACAATGTTGTGTCGCACTACGTGTGCGACGAAATTGAGCAATATAAAATGCATGGCACTGAATCATGTGCGGATAGGTGCGTGACAATAATCATACTCCGGCACACGAAATAAAAAGAATTTTGAATGAACACTTAATGAAATGCTACAAACTCTAATGATCTGTACTGGAATACTTCAATTTCTTGCTTGAATTTGAGTGTGGCTGAGTACGGATAGTGAGTATTCAACACCTAAATTGAAAAAGAATGTGTCTTCGCTATTGTGTTGTGACGATAATTCGGCATTTGCTCGGAGTCCCTAGCTGCAAGTATCTCTGAGTTGTCTAGTTGTCGGCTGGAAGCTGGCTGTTTAGTAGGGGTAAGTAGGAATAACTAATGCTGGGTTTTTGATATGTGTTTCAGTGCACGTATTGATTAGAACTAAGGACGTACAGGGAGGCTTGTAGTGGGAGTCTATTAACTTAAGATTCGTTGCCATACAGAGTAGCCTTAACACTGACATCGTCACATATGAGAATCGGTTAGATACTGAACGGTGTCGAATTAGTACTTTTTTATTTTGACGAGAATGGAATCTAGTGAGGTGAAGGTAGTGGTGAAATATCGACGATCACATCCCATTGTAATCATGTCTAAAACGAACAAGCTAACTGAAGTCATTCAGTAAATGGGCCAGCTCTCATTAAAATTAGTGTGTTGTGAAAATATCCATGTGTTTTTGAATCATCCATGCCTGATGACAACTCCCTGAGTGTCGTGTTTTTTCAGGTGTAATTGTTGCTAGGACAGCGTTGTTTGTTGTTTTTTAGGATGGGCTTTGGGTGTGAATAATTGCAACTTATCGCCTTGGGTTAGCTATTCAGATATATCTGCCATATGATCTAAACTGTGTATTCAGTTTCTATCGACGTAGTGGGGCAGAATTTTTGACACCAGATGTCTGCAATCAGGGCGTTTGATTTCTTGTTTGTTTTATTGATTTTCCAGGAGAGTGAATATGCTTCAACTGATTTCTCGGACAGGCAGTCGTGCCAGCCGATTTGTGGCCATTGCAGCAATGACGGGTCTGTTGGCCAGTTGCGGTGGTGGTGGTGCTGGAGATACAACTCCCATCGGTGATCTCGATTTCGATGATGATGGTATTATAAATAGTGAAGATTTCGATGCTGATGGTGACGATGTACTAGACGTTAACGATCCGTTCGTCGATCTTGATAGTGATGGATTTGACGACGTCACTGGCGATACGGAAGCAGAAGCGACTGATACTGGCTTAGACGGGGACGGTTTCATCATTCCTACAGAAACTGCTGTATGCGGCAGTGAAAATGGCAGTGACGCTGATTCTTCCACAGCTAATTGGAACGATAACTGTGTCATAGAGCGACAGCTGGCCGGTGGTCAATTTGCCGATAGCTTGTATACGGTGGGTATTCAGCGCGTTGTTTACTGCTTGGGTTTCGGAACGGGTGATAACTATGGTGCGTTTGCTGATGGTGAATTCGGTCCTGGAACTGAAGCTGCCGTTCAGGCATTCCAAAGAGCTGAAAGTCTGACTGATGACGGTATTGTTGGGCCGCAAACTTGGGCGCGGCTACAAGAGCGAATTCAGGTGCTAGAAACTGGTATCGTTGGCACGACTCCAGATTCGCTTGGTTTTACGGATGGACCTTGTCTGAATATTCCATTGTTCTACCAGCAGACTTCCGCTGGGGCTGACGGGATCAGCATCGATGGCGGAGCTTGGGAATTAGCACGGAACGCACCCAACGCCGATCAGCGAGTCCCATTCTCGATTGGTTCGCCGTTTAATCGTCTGTAACGCTTTAATCAGCTACAAAGGCCGTAAAATCTGGTGAGACGCACACCCGCTTTGTTCGTAATAGGGGGGTGTGCTCTCACCGTAGCTGCGTGGTTCTGGCAGGGCCGTTCACAGGTGTCAACTGGCGGAATTGTTTTAATCAATGATTTTGAGAGTGTCGCTAGTTCAGAAGCTGCTAGGGTGTCTGGAACTACCCCATCCCCTTTTGCATTAGAAAAGGCTTTCTCTAATTCAGATACCACACGGTTAGATTCGACTAACGAAGCTGATCTTCTAAATGCAAACGCTGCGGAGTTGGTGGTTCAAGGCTCTCAAACGGGAAGTCAACGGGCTCATTCTCTAGATGTGACGACCTTGGGTCGTTTTGCGATGAGTGATGAGGATTTTTTAACGTTAGTCAATGTGTTGCGTGGTGATCTGGAACTGCTGCAACAGCTCGTAGACGAATTTCGGCAAGAAACCGATGTGCAGCGTCGTATTGCTCTTTCACGAATTCTAGGAGAGGTCGGTGGTGACAGTGTCACACTGACCGCGAGCGAATTAATTTACTCTGGCGATATGGTAAGTCGACGACTTGGATTGGAGTTACTACAACAAATTCAACCGGGGAATGCTGCGGCAAGAGACATTGCATCAACGCTGTTAGCTACAGAGGTTGAGCCAGTAATTCTTGTTGATACTCTTACAACGCTTGCAAAGCCTGGTGCGGTGGACGATAGCAGCCGTCAGTTTTTATCTGAACAAGTAGCTTTTCTGGCCGATCATGAAAATGCATCAGTGCGTAGTACAAGTCTGAACATATTGTCCCGATGGAGTAACGATGGACAGTACACGGAAGTGCTAAGAAATGGATTGACTGACCAAGAGTCTGTGGTTCGAGAATCAGCGGCCTATGCGCTTGTTGGTCACGAAAACGTAAGTCAGAGTTTGATCGAATCACTGTTGTCTGTTGCGGTTGATTTGTCTGAGGCTAAGCGTGCGCGTAGCGGCGCAATTCTGGCTCTTAAAAGTATGCCTATCGATGGCGTTACACGTCAACAAGTTACCGCTGCAGAACGGCAACTGAATCAGATTCGACGCTAAGATTTGATGGAACGAAGTTTCATTGTTAACTGGGTCTTGAGAATTGTGCTAGCTGCAGCATTAATTGCAGTCGGATACACTGTTAATTGATTCTGCGCAGAACAGTCCATGACAGTGAACTCTCTCTACTTCCATAAACCTCGCCTGCAAGCGTTGCATCAATTTGCAGATCAACAAATTACACAGCAGAATTTTGCTGGAATGGCGTGGTCTGTCGAACATAAGGGTTCGGTTGTCGATGAGGGATTGCTAGGCTACTCGGACCATGCGTTAGAGCAAGCTCTGCAAAGTGATGCACTCTATCGCTTGTATTCCATGACCAAACCGATCGTGTCGGTACGTTGCCTACAGTTGCTGGAAGCAGGCAGGCTTAGACTGGATGATCCAGTCAGTCGTTGGATACCCGAATTTGCAACTATGTCTGTGTTTACTCAGGCTGGCAAATTGGAGCCTGCACACCGACAGATCACGATTGAAGATCTGCTGATGCACCGTTCGGGCTTATCTTACGATTTTCTTGCGGGTTGTCCTGCGGCAAAGCTCTATCGCGAGGCAGGACTGGCTGAAGATGGTACTCGTTCACTAAAGGATCTTGTCAGCTTGTTAGCGGGTTTTCCATTAGCTCGGCAACCAGGTCAACGTTGGCACTACAGCTATGCAACAGATGTGTTGGCTCACGTCTTAGAATGTGTGTCCGGACAGACTATCAGCGATTGTTTACTTGAGGGTTTGTTTGAGCCGCTTGGAATGAATGAGACGGGCTTTCAGGTAGATAGTTGTGAACATCATCGTGTCGCTGATATGTTTGGACAGCGACAGCTGGGTCAGGAAGAGACCGATGTTTGCACAACAAACGACCTACGAGCTATGGATGTTAGCGAGAGCTATCCAATGTCATCTGGTGGAGAGTTTGCTCGTGGTGGTATTGGCTTGTTCTCAACACTCTCAGACTATCGGCGCTTTTTACCTGTTCTCATGCATGGAAATTCTTCCGACGGAGAACCGCTGTTGTCGGCAATGACTCTTGATATGCTTTGGCAGAACCGGTTGACTACAGCGCAGATGCCTATCGCCATAGGCGATAGGGCCTATGCTGGATATGGTTGGGGTCTCACTGGTCGAATCATGTCGGATACCGGTAGTGCAAGTACTGTTAGCGCTGCGGGGGAAGGTGGTTGGGCAGGTGCTGCTTCCACGTACTTCTGGGTCGATAGGGCAAATGCTGTTGCCGGAATCGTCATGGCGCAGTACTTGGGGTCCGCAATTGCTGTGGGACCAACCATTCAAAGCCTTGCCTACGGCGCACTTTGCCATAAGCACTCCACAAGGCCATAAGTTGTAAAAGGCCATTCCACCAATCAGGAATGGCGTTCAAATGATAAGTCTCAACGCCTAGGCGAGTTTAGTTTCAGACATTTGCTGGAACTGACTTCATGAGTGCATCCGCCGTCTCAGCAGAGTGCTGAAGCTGGGCTTGATGCGCAGCCAAGTCACGTGATGGGTCCATCTCTGGCCAGCCTTGAGCATGCTGCACAACTAAGTCAGCTAGAAACTGAATGTGGTCGTCGCGATCGTTCAAGCAAGGGATATACTGGAAGCGTTCACCGCCGTTTTCCATAAAATACTCCATATTTTCCCCACTTATTTCCTCGATAGTTTCAAGGCAGTCCGCTGAAAATGCTGGGCTTATTACATCTATGGATTTGTAACCGTCGCCAGGCAGGGTTTTCATGGTTTCATCGCAGTAGGGGCGTAGCCACTCTTCACGACCCACACGAGATTGGAATACCACTTTTATTTCGTCCTTGCCAATATCCAGAGCTTCGGCCAGCAGTCTGGATGTCTTGTGGCAGAGGCAATGGTAAGGGTCTCCGTTAAGTAAGTAGCGCTTGGGAATACCGTGGTACGACGTCACTAAAAGATCACCGCGGCCGTTTTCCGCCCAGCTTTCTTTTACCGTTGCCGCCAGCGCTTGAACATACGCATCATGGTCGCAGTACTGATTGATAAAGCGCATTTCAGGAATCCATCGGGTCCTTTGCATCCGCTCAGCAACGCCATCGAAAACAGATGCTGTTGTGGTGCCGGAGTATTGCGGGTACATGGGAAGCACAATCATGCGGCGAACGTTGGCGGCTTCCAAAAGGGTGACGGCCTCGTCGATGGATGGGTGGCCGTACCGCATGCCTAGCTCAACCGTGACGTGGTCACCAAACCGGTGAGTTAGTTCGGCCCTTAAAGCTACTGTTTGAGCCCGAGAGTGACTGAGCAAGGGTGAGCCTGTTTCTTCAGACCAGACTTCCCGGTAAGCTTTTGCACTCTTGGCTGGGCGGAATCTTAAAACAATACCATGCAGAATAATGTTCCAAAGCCATCTGGGAAGTTCAATGATTCTGGGATCGCTCAGAAACTGTGACAAGTAGCGCCGCACTGCTTTGGTTTCAGGTGCCTGTGGGGTGCCCAGGTTGACTACAAGAACTCCTAGACGCTCATCTGTACCGTGTTTAAAGTCTGGTGTGCCAATATATTTCATGTAAATCCAGTCAAACCTGTGCTTAGGGGTTGGTGTATGTACGCTAAAATTCGGGATTTGGAGTTCACCGGCACAGATCCTACAACTGCACTTCAAATTGGGTGCAAGATGCTCCAGAGCAGGTAAACTGCGCACTGTAGCTAGTATAACCCTTGCCTAGGCCATGCATTAATCGCCTCAGCTGAATAATTCGGGTCAATGTTAAGTGTTGACTGATCTCCGCCTACTGTCGATCAGCTTTAGCAATTAGAGGTATATTTTGTCACTGATTATCGCTGTACCCCATGAACGTCGCCCAGGCGAGCGTAGAGTTGCGTTGGATCCATCGCGGGTCGAGCGTCTAATTAAGAGCGGAGTACAAGTTCGCATCGAGGCTAAGTGCGGCCATGCCGCCAGTTTTCACGATAATGATTATCACGGAGCTGCCGTCATGGGTAGTTTTGCTGAGGTGGTCGCAGGCGCTGACATTGTTGTAAAAGTGGTTTGTCCGACACTTGAAGAAATTGCGCTTCTGCCCCCTGAATCACTGTTGATTTGTATCATCTCGGCCTACCAACATTTAGACGAAGTCAAAGCACTGCGTGATCGTCGAGTCATATTGCTGGCCATGGATCATCTGCCCCGCACCACTCGAGCACAGCCTATGGACGCTTTGTCGTCACAGGCGACCGTGGCAGGCTACAAAGCTGCTTTGCTTGCGGCTGAGCTGTCCCCACGGCTGTTCCCAATGCTGACAACTGCTGCAGGAACCATACGTCCGTCACGCGTGCTGGTCATTGGAGCTGGTGTTGCTGGCTTACAAGCCATTGCTACGGCAAAGCGATTGGGTGCTCAGGTTGAGGCCTACGATATTCGCCGTGCGGCTAAAGAACAGATTGAATCGGTGGGTGCACGGATGGTAGATACCGGCGTTGAGGTGGAAGGTGCTGGTGGTTTTGCCCGTGCATTGCGTAAAGATGAAAAGCAGAAGCAGCACGATGTGTTGGCAGAGCATCTAGCTAAAGCACATGTTGTTATTTGCGCGGCAGCCATACCTGGAAGGAGGGCCCCTCGCATCATTACTGAAGACATGGTGGACGGTATGCTACCCGAGTCAGTCATCGTGGATATGGCCGCATCTACAGGAGGTAATTGTGAGCTTACACGCATTGGTGAGCGTTATTATCACAACGAAACGGTAATAGTTGGGCCGCTGAACCTACCCAGTCATGGTGCCGTTCATGCCAGCGAAATGTACTCGCGTAATGTCTACAACATGCTCGAATTAATTATTGGTGGTGGAGAAATTACGCTCAATCCTGATGACGAAATAATATCCGGCTGTGTCTTGCTCCACGATGGTCAGATTCATCACGAAGGCACGGCAAAATTACTGGATGTAGAATGCTTCCCACTAGGCGGAGTTATTCATCGGTCTTCCGAAATGCCAGATCCAACTTCGGGATGGCTAAATGACGAATCGCCTGAGGATAGCGATATTAAGGCCAACTCTAAAAATTTAGCCGGTAGTGATACGCATTCTGTTGATAGTGTTCAGAGCATTGCTGCTGAGCAGGCACCCTCAATCCAGGATTCGGTTCAGGGCGTGACGACTCAGCTAGAGATTGATGCCAACTCATTAAGAGACTCTGCGTCTATGCACAGCGACTCCCTTTCATCATTGAACGATCAAAGAATTTCTGATGAGTCGGATTCACGCATAGCTATTACTGGTCATGACCAAGCCGCGCTTGATACCTTACAGGACCTCCAGAACGTCCAAGATCTCGAATCGCTCGATGGAGCCGATTCAGGATTTCATGGACAATCTACAGAAAATTCTGAAGAGGTCATCGAGACAGATGACCTGACCTTGATTGATGGAGTTGGTCCGGCACTCCAAGGGCGACTGTATGCTTTTGGTTATACCCGTTGGTGTCATTTGGCGGCGTTGAATGACGAGACTGTAGAAAAATTATCAATACAGCTTGAACTGGATGATCAGATCAAAGAGCAGAACTGGTCCGGTCAGGCACGCCGTCTGATGGAGTCAAAGCAATGACTAGTGTAACTGCGCTGTATCTGGTTCTGCTTGCTGGTGTTGCCGGATACGTCCTTGTGGCGAGAGTGCCATCCATTCTGCATACCCCCATGATGTCTGGTTCGAATTTCATACATGGGATTGTGCTTGCGGGTGCAATGCTTGCCCTTGGCGGAGCAAGCACATTACTTGAACAAGTTATCGGATTTATTGCTGTGGCCGCTGCTGCCGCAAATGTTGTTGGTGGGTTTGTGGTGACTGATCGTATGCTCGCATTGTTTGATAAGTCAGCCATTAAGAACAACAACTTTGCAGGAGCGAAATCGCTGCGAGTAGATGGAACTCGTGAGAAAACTGGGTCTGCGTCGTCAGATGCTGATTCTGCGAGTGAAAAATCATGAACGAATCTGTGCCATTTGGCCTGCAGCTAGCGTGGTTTATCACCACGCTTCTATTTGTCATTGGATTGCGAAGACTCAGCTCACCGGCCAAAGCTAGGTCGGGAATCTGGCTGGCGGGTGTCGGCATGCTGATCGCCATTGTGTCCATGTATTTTCACCCTGATCTACGGCAGAACCAATTGCTGATTGTGGCGGCGTTGTCTATTGGTGGTGGCATATCGCTGTTGCATGCTCGCCGCATAGATATGGCCCGAATTCCGCAAATGGTTGCCTTGTACAACTCATTGGGTGGGATTGCAGCAGCTGGTATTGCGATGCTTGTGTTACTAAATGTTTCCAACTACAGCGTGTTGGCTAAATCGCTTGCAGTGCTAGGTGGATTGATCGGTTGTATTGCATTCTCTGGGAGCTTCTTTGCTTATTTACGCCTACGCGGTTACCTGGTTCGCAGGGCGGGCTTTGCCCAACGTCAAGTCGCCTATATTGCCAGTGGCGCTTTGGTGCTATTGCTGGGTCTTATTCTAGCAGCCTCACCTACAGCCCATCCCGTGTTGTTACTGTTGTTTGTTGGGCTTGCGATCAGCTTTGGTATTCTGATGACCTTGCCGACATCAGCTGCTGATATGCCGGTGCTTATATCGCTCTATAATGCGCTTACCGGTCTGGCTGTTGCGTTTGACGGGTTTGTGCTTGAAAACCCCGCGATGGTAGTGGCTGGCACTATCGTGTTTGCGGCTGGTTCACTATTGACGCGATTAATGGCAAAAAGTGTAAACCGCAGATTGAGTGAAATAATGTACTCAGGCTTCGGGATCATAGACGAAAGTCAAGACGTGGCTTCAGATCGTGATCATGTCAACACGATAGACTCGCAAGACGCAGCTGTGGACATTGCGTACGCTGTTCGAGTTGTGATTGTTCCGGGGTACGGCATGGCGACAGCTCAGGCACAGCACAAACTGCGTGAATTAACGCAGTTGCTGGATGAGCGTGGTGTGAAGACCAGCTTTGCCATTCATCCAGTTGCCGGTCGAATGCCGGGACATATGAATGTGTTGCTTGCTGAAGCAGGAGTGCCGTACGAAAAAATCCAGGATCTAAGTGATATAAACGCTGAATTTTCGCAAGTGGATGTCGTGTTGGTTGTTGGTGCTAATGATATTGTCAATCTCGCTGCGAGAGATGATGCAGAGTCCCCTCTTTACGGTATGCCGATATTAGACGTCGATAACGCCAAGCGCGTCATAGTGCTCAAGCGTGGCGATGGAACGGGCTATGCCGGAGTAGAGAATCCGTTGTTGTTTGCACCGATTACCCGAGTTCTTTTTGGTAATGCGAGAGATTCGGTGCAGGATCTTATTCTGGCGATCAAAGGGCTTGAGTAATCGCGCTGACAACAAATAGGTTAGGCCCTCAGAATTGGCTATGAATTCGAGGAATATGAGTACTTCTTTGAACTCTTGTAGTGATTGATATTCGTTGTGTAAGTGACGGTTTTTTGTCGAGAATTTGTAGAAATTTCTACTTGACTTCAATGATTTTCTACCAGCTTATGCACAGCGGTGAAAAACGATTGCTACATGGCTGTGTTTGGTGTAGCTGAACGTGGTTTAACTTAAGAAGTCAAATATAAGCCTTTGAATATTAATGATAAATGATTTCTCTCCAATTATTGTGCAATTTGATGGAGCGCTTTCTCCTTTTGGCTCTGGGAATAAAGCGACAAGGTTTTCCACAACCTTATCCACAGATTTTGTGGATAAGAATTGCAGAGTTTTATTTGCTTGCCCAGTAGTGTCGAATTGATGACGTTCCGTCTCAATAGTGTCCCGCCCGCTCGAGTGCAGTGGGATTTATGAATTCCCTTGTCCAGATAGCCATACCCTCACCTTTGTATGGGTTATTCGACTATCAATGGAAGCACCGGCAGCCAATAATTCCCGGTCTGCGTGTTTCGGTGCCATTTGGTCGCCGATCAGTTACCGGTGTGGTGGTGTGTGAAATCGCGAAAAGTGAAGTTCCCGAGAACAAGCTCAGAGCGGTTTACAAGGTCTACGATTCTGAGCCGGTATTGCCCAAGGACTTGATGACTCTGCTTCAATGGGCAAGTAGGTACTACCACCATCCTTTGGGCGAAGTGTTGAGCTCAGCGTTGCCGACTCTGTTGCGACAAGGCAAGGCTGCGGAGCTGAGCGAGCAGGAATTTTTCCGATGGATTCCAGAAACGGTTGAATCGCAAATTATTAAGGGAGCTGCGGTACAGCAACAGTTATTGGACTGTTTACGCGAACGCAATGGTCAGTTGGTTCCAGCGGCTGTGCTTCGAACTATAAGTCCGCGATGGCGGAGTTCTCTGAAGTCATTGATGGAGCGTGGTTGGGTCAGTACCGAGCTGATAAAGGAAGTGCCCAATAACGCAGCGGTAGGCAGTGCTCCGGTGCTGCTTGAAGAACAAGCTGATGCCGTCAAGGCGATTCAAGAGAGCCTTGGATCTTTCCAGGGATTTTTGCTACAGGGCGTGACAGGTAGTGGAAAGACTGAGGTTTATCTGCGCTGTATCGAGGAGGCGAGCGAGCGTGGCCTGCAATCGTTGGTGCTGGTACCTGAGATCTCCTTAACGCCTCAATTAATGTCCCGGTTTGAACAGCGTCTGAATGGCTGTCTTGTGAGTCTACATTCGGGGTTGAACAACACAGAAAGGATGCAGAATTGGGTATGCGCAGCGAAAGGACATGCCGATGTTGTAATCGGTACTCGATCTTCGATTCTCGCTGCAATGCCCAGATTGGGCCTCATTATCGTGGATGAAGAGCATGACGGTTCATTGAAGCAGCAGGACGGATTCAGATATCACGCTCGCGATATGGCCTTAATGCGAGCGAGAGATCGTAATTGCCCCGTTGTTCTGGGAACGGCGACACCTTCGTTTGAAAGTTTGAATAATGTACGCACTGGCCGTCTCCATGAGCTTCGCTTAACACGTCGAGCGGGTGATGCAGTGCCGCCGACGATGGGGCTGTTGGATATTCGGCGTCGCAAGTTGGTCGAAGGGATGAGTGATCGATTGCTGGATCAGATAAGAACGCATCTTGATGAGCAAGGTCAGGTGCTGGTTTTTATCAATCGCCGTGGTTTTGCTCCCACATTGCTATGCAACGATTGTGGGGCTGCCGCAGATTGTCGGCGTTGTGATGCGCATATGACTGTCCATGTGCGAACAAACCAGTTGCGTTGTCACCATTGTGGTTCCGAAAGACCGATGCCGACAGCCTGCAATAGTTGCTCATCACCGAATCTGGATCGGGTGGGTTATGGCACCGAGAGAATCAGTGATGCGTTGGCAGAGGAATTTCCGGATGTGCCCATAGCCAGAATCGATAGGGATAGCACCCGGCGAAAGGGCGCGCTGGAATTTCAATTGAACCGAGCCATTACCGGTGAAGCTCGCATTCTGGTTGGTACACAAATGCTTGCCAAGGGTCATCATTTTCCGAAATTAACGTTAGTCTGCATTCTGGATGCTGACCGAGGCTTGTTTGGCACCGACTTTCGCTCCCTGGAACACATGGGACAGTTAGTTGTTCAAGTGGCAGGTCGTGCGGGACGCGAGGAGCGGCAAGGGTCGGTATTGATTCAAACCCGGAACCCGGATAATCCTATGCTGCAGACTCTAGTCGCGGAAGGCTATGAATCTTTTGCCAATACGGCAATGGATGATCGAAAAATGGCTGAGTTACCCCCATTTTCGTTTATGGCTCTGGTTAGGGCTGAAGCGGCGGATGCACGAGAGGCGCACGCGTTTCTTATTCAAGTGGCGGAAATGCTCGAACTGAATAAAAGGGGCTCACTGGATGTTTTGGGACCTGCGCCTGCGCCCATGGAACGATTAGGGGGGCGCTTTCGAGCTCAGCTACTACTTCAATCTGATAAACGTTCAACGCTTAATGAAAGCCTGTCCCAGTTGTGTCTTTTGATCGATAATTTGCCGGGAGCGCGAAAGTGTCGCTGGTCGATTGATGTGGATCCTGTGGATTTGTTCTGAAACTTCCAGTGCGAGTGAAGCTCCCTCTTCGTTCGATTTAGTGTCGGAGTGAAACTTGCGTTACTACACCAGTGCTAAACTCTCTCCCTTAAACTTTGCAAGCATTCATCCGTGAAAGACCAAATAGAAAAGCAATTGGCGGAAGCCTTATCCGTCCTGCAAGCAGACGGTACCGTCCCTGCAGACCTGGCGCCGCACATTGGTGTTACCCGTACCAAGGATTCCAGTCATGGAGACTTCGCCTCTAATCTAGCCATGATGTTGGCTAAGCCCGCTAAGCGCCCGCCCAGGGACATTGCAGAGGCGCTGATTGCAGCACTGCCGCCGTCTGATTCTGTGCGTAAGGTCGTGATAGCGGGACCTGGCTTTATTAATTTTTTCCAGGCAGGGGACGCACAGTCCGCTGTGATAAACACAGTAATCAACGAAGGGCTGAATTTCGGCCGAAGTGATATTGGTGTTGGTAAAACCGTACAGGTTGAATATGTCTCAGCCAACCCGACGGGCCCTTTGCATGTTGGCCATGGACGAGGTGCTGCATTGGGAGCAACTATAGCGAACTTGCTCAACGAGGTCGGGTACGATGTACAGCGCGAATATTACGTCAACGATGCAGGTCGCCAGATGGATATCCTCGCAACTAGCGTCTGGTTGCGATCCCTTGCGTTAGGTGGTGAGTCGTTTGACTTTCCCTCTAATGGCTACAAAGGTGACTACATTGTAGATATCAGTCAGATCCTAATTGATAAGCATGGAGAACGTTTTCGACGTGCTGCCAATCTTGTCTTTGATGGCGTTGTGGCGGATGAGCCTGCGGGTGGTGATAAGGAAAAGCACATAGATGAGCTGATCCAGCGCGCCAAGGAGCTTCTTGGAGAGGAAGATTATCGCGTTGTATTTGACGCTGCTCTGGATTCAATACTGACTGATATTCGTCAGGACCTGGGCGAATTCGGTGTTGAGTACGATCAATGGTTTAGCGAGCGTAGTCTTACAGATGATGTTGTGCGGGTTGTCGATAAGCTTGAGCAATCAGGTCATCTTTATGAAAAAGACGGTGTTCGATGGTTTCGTTCTACCAAATTTGGTGATGATAAAGACCGCCCCGTTGTGAGGTCCAATGGACAGAGCACCTACTTTGCCTCCGACATTGCATACATAGACAATAAGCTTCAACGTGGATTTGACAAGGTGTTGTATGTGTTTGGTGCTGATCACCATGGATATACCGCCCGTATGTTGGCTGCTTGTGAAGCTCTGGGCCACTCTCCTGAGCGTCTGGAATTTTTACTGATTCAGTTTGCTAATCTCTTTCGTGGTGGAGAACGTGTGCAGATGTCTACACGCTCGGGCTCCTTTGTCACGATCAGAGAGTTACGAGATGAAGTGGGTAAAGATGCAGCGCGCTATTTTTATGTCATGCGTAAATATTCACAACATCTGGATTTCGATCTGGATCTTGCCAAGTCTCAATCAAATGATAACCCGGTGTACTACGTGCAGTACGCTTATGCGCGAATTTGCAGTGTATTCAGGCAAATGGAGCAGCGCAATCTCGCATTCGACCAGGCCCTCGGGCTAGCAGCTTTAGGGCGACTCACAGAGAACACAGAAACTGAATTGATGACTTTATTAGCGACTTATCCTGAGTTAATTCAGCGTGCAGCCCTCGCTCATGAGCCACATCAGCTCACAGGATACTTGCGAGATCTCGCAAATGGTCTACATAGTTACTACAACGCGCACAAAGTGCTTGTTGATGATGACGAACTGCGGCATGCGCGAATGTGTTTGCTGGTAGCAGTGCGTCAGGTCTTGAGCAACGGACTTGCTCTTATTGATGTGTCGACACCAGAGGTGATGTAGCAAATGACCACTACCCCGGGAGCCGCTCCAGGTAGCCGTTTTTTCGTGTTGGCCCTTGGCCTCCTTGTGGGGTTTGTTATTGGGTTTGTCATGCTTTTATCGCGTTTGCCGATGGATTCGACGCTCAACGACTTTGTGTTGGGTGATACTCGGCCTGAATTGATAACCGGCACCGACTACCAGTTTTATTCCCTTCTTGAAAGCCAGACTGTCGCGCGCAATGAAATAGTTTTGCCAGCCATAGTGTCCACAGCGCCTTCAGTTCAGCCCGCCACTCGAGTGGTTCCAGGTAATGTGCAATCAATATCACCGCGCAACCTGGCTGCTGAAAGCTATGCAGAAATTCCTGCTAGTAGCTTGGGTCAGGAATCATATTATTTGCAAGCCGGAAATTTCCCTCGCTCCTCTGAAGCAGAACAAACTCGAGCATCTTTACTCTTACTCGGGCTTGAGGCTTTCATCGTAGTACGAAAAGATAGCGATGGATCTACTGGTCATCGTGTACGCATCGGCCCGTTCTTCAATCAGACAAAAGTCACCAACGCCAAAAAACGCCTCCAGAAAGGTGGCATCAACTACAAACTCATCCGCGTCACCGGCTAGCCCACTGGACCCACCGGGTCGCACCTTCACAAGTCGTTGATCTGCATTAATTTATACTCAAAAAAGAGGCGATTTTAGCCCTTAAAACGGCTAAATGTATGCAGAAACAAACGTTTTAGTACGCTTGAAGGCTAGACCTCAGGCGACATTGGATTTGCCAATGCCAAACAATTGCGTGTAAATTGATGGCCCAGGCTTTCACATGGAGTGAAAACTGAACCTATACAAATATCGATAAATACCAGTTCCATGGAGGGAACATTATGGCTAGAGCGAATCGGCACTTTATTGCTGGTCAGGTATGGCACATTACGCAGCGCTGTCACCAGAAACAATTTCTGCTTAAATTTCAAGTGGATCGACGGCGGTGGCTTTATTGGTTGTTTCAAGCTCGGCGGCGATATGGTTTGAGCGTACTCAACTATATTGTGACGTCCAATCACATACACCTGCTGGTGCATGACCATGGCAATAACGCTATTTCCGCTGCCATGCAATTAATTTCTGGAAGAACTGCGCAGGAATTTAATAAGCGACACTCTCGAACAGGCGCATTTTGGGAAGATCGCTACCATGCAACAGCTGTTCAGACCAATGAGCATTTAGCTCGATGTTTAGTTTATATCGATCTGAACATGGTTCGTGCGGGAGAAGTCTCACATCCAGAGGAGTGGTCTTGCAGCGGATATCATGAGACAAAAAATCCTCGTCGTCGTGGGGCTCGATTGGACAGTGAGCGGCTGTGTAGCCTCCTCGGCTTTGAGTCGATCGAAGATTTTATTAGTGCTCGGGAGATCTGGATAAATAAGCAGCTACGTATCGGGCAACTAAGACGAGAATCTTTATGGACGGAGAGCGTGGCTGTGGGAGACCTTGGGTACGCCTTGAAAATGAAAAGGGCACTTTCGTTCAATAATCCAGGTAGACGAGCCACTTTGGAAGGAGAATGTTATGCCGTTCGTGAAGTGGCAGCGAGCTACCGTGCTCTGACACAGTACAATTAGCGATTACATCACCTCTTAAACACATTGTTTAAGAGGTGAATATCCCCGATTAACCGCAAAATATGGCTTGAGAAAGTCATGTTTACTTTATATATCAATTAGTTATGGTGGTCCGACCCGAAAAAGAGTGGCATCGGTTGGTAGATGGGTGTTTGTTGCTGGACCAGCATCGATTGAGGCGCAACGTTAAGCGCATGGCTGCTAAGCCAGATGATGATCCTGGCAAGTTGCGTTTTTTGCACCAGATCGAGGGATCTGCTGCTAAGCGACTTAGCCGTGCACAAAATATTCCTGCGCCCAACTACCCCAGTGAGCTGCCTGTTGTAGCTCAGCGCGATGAGATCCTCCATGCGATCAAGAACCATCAGGTTGTTATTCTTTGCGGTGAGACAGGCTCAGGCAAAACCACCCAGCTACCTAAAATCTGTCTTGAAGCAGGCAGAGGTGTCAGTGGTCTCATAGGTCATACACAACCGCGCAGAATTGCTGCAAGAACAGTCGCGGCTCGTATCGCCAGCGAGCTGGATTCGAAAGTGGGTGAAGTGGTTGGATTCAAGATTCGATTTAACGATCAAGTCAGTGAGCGTAGCTACATAAAACTAATGACTGACGGCATATTGCTGGCAGAAATTCAGAACGATCCTTGGTTGAATCAATATGACACACTCATTATTGACGAAGCGCACGAACGATCACTCAACATAGATTTCTTACTTGGCTATCTCAAGCAACTGCTCAGCAAACGCAAAGATCTGAAGCTGATCATTACGTCTGCCACGATTGATCCAGAACGATTCTCAAACCATTTTAACAATGCGCCCATCATTGTTGCGGAAGGGCGAACGTATCCAGTAGATCTTCGCTACGCACCACCGGAGGCTGAGTCTGATTCACTGGATGACATCGACATGCCCACAGCCATTGTGAACGCCTGCGATACGCTGTTAAAGGAACGCCAGCACGACATTCTTGTCTTCCTCAGTGGTGAGCGGGACATCCGTGAACTTGCGGATTTATTAGGTAAGCAGTCGTCCCACAATCGCACTTTCAGAGGTGTGGAAATTCTCCCTTTGTTCTCGCGACTGTCAAACGCCGAACAGAATCGAATCTTTCAGTCACATACGACACCGCGCATCGTGCTTGCTACCAATGTTGCTGAAACATCGCTAACTGTTCCAGGAATACGAGCGGTGGTTGATCCTGGTTATGCGCGAGTCTCCCGCTATAGCGTTAGAAGTAAAGTGCAAAGACTGCCCATCGAGAAGGTGTCGCAGGCATCCGCTAATCAACGAAAAGGTCGGTGTGGACGCGAAGCCCCAGGTATTTGTATCAGACTGTATTCTGAAGAAGATTTTGATACGCGAGCCGAATTTACTGAACCTGAAATTCTAAGAACTAATTTATCGTCAGTCATCTTGCAGATGGCATCCATGAAACTTGGAGACATAGATGAATTCCCGTTTGTCGAAGCACCGGATGCGAAATTTGTTAACGACGGTTACCGAACCCTTCAAGAGTTAGCGGCGCTTGATTCCAAACGTCAACTAACACCATTGGGCAAACGTCTAGGTCGATTGCCTATTGATCCGCGTCTTGGGCGAATGCTCTTGGCATCCTCCGATGAAGGTTGCGTCAATGAAGTACTAACCGTTGTTAGTGCACTCTCCATTCAAGACCCACGCGAGAGACCATTTGATAAACGACAAGCAGCTGATGAGCAACATGCGGAATTCAATACTGAGACTTCAGACTTTGCTGCCTGGTTAAATCTATGGACCTTTGTACAAGTCCAAAAAGAGACGTTATCTAATTCGCAGTTCAGAAAGATGTGTAAACAGCGATTTATATCGGCTCTTAGAGTCATTGAATGGATTGATGTCAGGCGCCAGCTTGAGCGTTTATGCAAAGAGCTCGATCTTAAGCAAAGCACCGGTGAGGCTGCGGAAGAAAATATCCACCGAGCCTTGTTAACTGGTCTGCTGGCAAACGTTGCGATCAAAACGGAAAAGAAAGGCTATTTGGGCACACGCAATCGACACCTGAATATATTCCCCGGTTCGGGTTTGTTCAAGAAAAGTCCAAAGTGGATTATGTCAGCTGAGGTAGCGGAGACAAGCAAGTTGTACGCACGCCAAGTAGCAGCCATACGTCCGGAATGGATAGAGTCCCTTGCTGGTCATTTGTTGCAATACAGCTATCGCGATGCGCATTGGCAACGGAAAAAAGGAACAGTCGGGGCTTGGGCTCAATCAACCTTGTACGGTCTTATTATCAATCCGAAAAAAGGTGTCGACTACGCTCGAATAAACCCCGTTGAGTCGCGCCAAATTTTTATACGAGACGCACTTGTAGATGGTCAGCTAATAACAAGAGGTGACTTCCATCGATTTAATCAGTCTCTGCTCGATGAAGTAACAACGCTTGAGGAAAAATCCCGAAGGCGAGATATTGTTGTTGACCCCGAAGAGTTGGTCCGGTTCTACGACGCGATCATTCCAGCCGAGGTCTGTACTGCCAATAATTTTGAAAAATGGCGCAAGGTCTACGAAACAGAGCATCCGAAAGGATTGTACTTTGCTCGTGAGCAGTTGCTGATGGATGACGCTGTCGAAGTTAGTGCAAGAGATTACCCGGATCAGGTTGAAATGAACGGTATGGTTTTACCCCTTCGTTATCATTTCGCGCCAGGTCAGGATGATGATGGCGTAACGTTGGTGTGTCCGGTTGAAGTGTTGAATAGGGTCTCCAATGCGCGGTGCGAATGGTTGGTGCCGGGTATGCTGGAGGAGAAAATTATCCTGCTAATCAAGGCGCTTCCCAAGAGCCTTCGGCGTAATTTTGTTCCAGCGCCAGACTTTGCAGCGGCAGCTAAGGCTGCCATGACGATAGAAGACGGATCCCTCTTAGGCGGATTGTCCCGGCAGTTGCATCGAATGACAGGTGTTAAGGTCACTCAGGAAGTCTGGGACGCCAGTAATCTGCCTGTGCACCTGAAAATGCGTTTTGTCGTTGTCGGTGATAGCGGGCAGGAGGTACGAAGCGGGAGAGACTTGCAACTGCTACAAGATGCCTTTGTAGGTGAGGTCGAAGAAACTTTATTGCGCTTTAGTGATAACAGCATAGAGCGTGACTCTGTTACTGATTGGAACTTTGGCGATCTCCCGCTCAGTGTGGATATCGAAAAAAGTGGCATGACACTGCAGGGTTTCCCGGCACTGCTAGAGCACAAAAATGGTGTGGGCGTAAAATTGTTTGCTACTGAATCAGCCGCACAAACTGCGATGCCTGTGGGTGTTCGAGCGCTGTTCAGAGAAGTACTCAGTGATGAAGTCCGTTATCTTCAGAGGAAACTCCCGGGTATCGATGTGCTAGCACTGCGTTTTACGCCGTTTGGCAACAAGCAAACACTGATTGCAGATATCGTTAATGCTGCGATTGATGAGGCGTTTATTGTCAGACGTCAGCTTCCTCGTACCCGAGATGAATTTCAGGCTAGGCTCAACGAGGGCCGGGCACAACTGGTGCCCGTCGCCGGTCAATTATGTGAAATTCTTGGGCTGGTATTTGAGCAATACAGACAAGTGGCCAAACGTCTGGATAAGTCCATGTCTCTTAGCTGGATCGAGCCAGCGGGAGACATTAAGGATCAGACTGCTGCACTTATAATTTCAGGTTTTGTAACTGAGACGGGTCTCTCGAGATTAAATCGTCTGCCCGTGTATTTTCAGGCAATGGATAAACGGCTGGATGGTATCGATCGGGCGCCTGACAAGGACCGACGGCGCCGTGCTGAATTGCTACCGGTGTGGGAGTCGTTCAAAGGGCTGCCCGTTAATCGTGATGACGATCCTGCCTATCGGGAGTCACGAATCGCTCTACGTTGGTCATTTGAGGAGCTGCGGATTTCCCTGTTTGCACAGGACTTGGGTACTGACGAAAAAGTGTCTGTTTCCCGACTTGAAAACCGTGTGCATGATCTTTCCAAATGGATGCCGAAACTTTGACGTTATTTATGTAAATTAGCTTGCTAGCTTGAAAATCGCGTCTAGACTAAGCCTTAGAAACAATTAATCTAGCTCGAGGTAATCAATGAACAAGGTGCTTGCAGGTTTGGTCTTGCTGGTCGGATCGACTCAGGCGTTTGCTGGTGGGCTTGATATAGCGCTTAGTAACGATACGGCGAACATATCGCTAACCTTGAGCCAGGACCCCCTGGTCAGGCAGAACAATGGATACCGTGATGGTGGAGCTGAGCTAGCGCTGGGTGGCTTTATCAGCGAGGCTGGTGACAACATTGTGCATTTGACATTCATGGCACGTGGGATTCAACAAACCATGACATCGCAGTACAACATAAGTGCAGGCATGAAGATTATAGCTGGCGAGATAGAGGTTGATACGCCGGTGGTTGGTGTCTTCGAGTCCGAATCAGTAGGCGCGCTTGCGCTAGGGTTTCAGGCTGGAATGGTCATACCGTCAAACTATAACCCTATGGAACTATCTTTCGAAGGATATTATGCTCCAAGTATTACCAGCTTCTCCGATGCTGAGCGTTACGGCGAATTGACTGCGCGTCTGCAAGTAGAAATTATGCCCAGAGCTCGAGCTTACGTAGGCTACCGTCGCATGCTGTTTGATACCAACGATGCAGACAATGTCCGTCTCGATCACAACGCACACTTCGGTCTGAGCATATCGTTCTAGAACGATAACGTGAGTGTCCGTTTTATGAGCGCTTAAAGCCACGTAAAGTATGATGGGAAGCTCTACTGACACGATCAATCGGTTGCGTAAAATTATGCAGCAACTGCGAGATCCACATACTGGTTGTGCTTGGGACGTTAAACAAACTTTTCAATCCATTGCACCTTTTACGGTAGAAGAAGCCTATGAGGTCGCCGACGCGATTGAAAGAAATGACATGGCAGATCTGAAAGACGAGCTTGGAGACCTGCTGTTCCAAGTTGTTTTTCACTCACAGATAGCGAGTGAGCTAGGCGCGTTCAATTTTGATGACGTTGCGCAGGCGATAGTCGATAAAATGATGCGACGGCATCCACATGTCTTCGGAGATGCGGTTTATCACACTGAGAATGAACTCAAAGCCGCCTGGGAAGCTATCAAGGCTCAAGAACGTCACGCTAAATTATTAGCAGGAACTCAGGAAGCAACACAGCCAGGTTCTGCACTGGATGGTATCGCTGCCAATTTGCCAGCATTGAAACGTGCAGACAAGGTGCAGAAGAGAGCATCCAGAGTGGGATTTGACTGGCCAGATATTGAGCCGGTCTGGCTAAAGCTTGATGAGGAAATTGCAGAAGTTAAAGAGGCAATTGAGCAAAAATCAGCTTCTGATATCGAAGACGAATTGGGAGATCTGTTGTTTACAGTCGTTAATCTGGCTAGACACTGTTCGGTTGATTCAGAAATGGCGTTAAGAAGAGCTTCGAGCAAATTTGAACAGCGATTCAAGCTTGTCGAATCACTGGCCTCCGAGGAAGGGAAGGGGCTAAAAAATATGACGTTGCCAGAGCTCGATGCTCTTTGGGCTGCTGCGAAGTCACACTCCTAACCCCAAGCTCTAGATCAACTGCCGTTCGGGGCTTGTCCCTCCACCATGCTGATGACAGGTACCTGGCTCAATAAGGTTAGCAAAGTGTTATTGGATTTCAGGGAGCTGATCAATGCTTCGTCATGATTGTAAATATCAGCTCTCTGATTTAGTACGCCGGAGTCATCAACCCACGATGTCATGTACGTAATATGGGTTGGGATAGGTGTCCTGAGTCTTACCAGTTTTCTGTCGTGTAGTGCCAGTACTGCATCGATTTCCTGTGCTGTATAGCCGTCCTCATGAAGCAGTGTACGCGCCATAGATTCTGGATCGCTCAGTCTTATACAGCCATGACTGTAGGCTCTGTCATGGTGTGTGAACAGTTTCTTGGCTTGAGTATCATGCATATAGATGCTCCACTGATTGGGCATCATGAACTTCATGCGGCCAAGCGCGTTACCTTCACCACTTCGCTGCTGCAACACATAAGGGAACCGATCTGCGTTTAGGTCCTCTTCTGTAACGTCGTCATAGCTAACCTTCACTAAGTGATCGCTATCGCGTCGCAAGATGTCGAAATTTCTCGACTTCAAATACCCTGGTTTGTTTCGCTCTTTGGGAATCAGTTCTCGATTGGTTATGGATTTGGGAACAGTCCAAGTAGGATTGAAGACGATGTACTGTAAATCCTCACTGAACGTTGGTGTTGCGTGCCTAACAGCTCCTACAACAGTTGCCATGGATAACATTGTTTTCTCATCCTTACGTACCAGGACTCGATAGTCGGGTAGGTTGATAAACAGGTGCTTACGACCTAGCACTCGCGGCATCCAGCGCCAGCGCTCCAAGCTAAGTGCGACAGCTTCTATTTCTTTATCCAGCTCTAGATTGAGTGCCTTGCGGGTTCTTGAATCAGGTGAGCCCGATAAGGGGATGCCGTTGTTTTGTTGAAATGCCTGCAGAGCGTATTCTGTACTGCCATCCCATTCTGAGGTTAATTCGGTATTTATGGGAAGGTCGCCGGTTTCAATCAACCTAAGTTTGATGCGCTGAATATCATGTGCTGCGAATTCTTTTGCACGGTCTACGGACTCTTCAACAACGGTGCGTTTTTTAATTGAGTTACGCTGTGCCAGTAACTCACGCATGTGAGCGGTTAGGCGGTGATATGCCTGATCGTGTGGCATCAGAGAGTCCAGCGCTTGCGATGCGGTGATCTGTCCTTTAGAAATTTTGTTCAGCCATTCCTGGGCATTCACTTTTGGCGCGGCACGAAACAGTTGTCGTTGAACTTCTTGAGCTTTTGTGGCACCCCTGCCAAGATCATTAGCAAGTTTTGTAAACGCTTCACCCAGCTGTTTGTCGAAGTTGGCTCGATGAGATGCTATGGTCGTGGATACGTCTGGTGAGCCGTCCGCGTTATGCGTGTTTGCTGAGCCTAATTTGGCAATGGAACTTACAGTGTTTAGAATTGCAGTTAGATAGTAGGCTTCAGGGTTCAATCCGTGTATGCGAGCATCGTGTATGTACTGAATGAGTTCCTTCGCGTTAGATGAATAACCTTTCGCTGTCAGCCACGGGCCATAACTATCCAGCGTTTGTCTACGCTTTTCGTAAAGCACATCGCTGTCGTTGTTATGTTCGCGCTCCTGGGTTGAGGACACTGGAGGGTGCTCGAGTGCTCCTACACTTTGGAGTGTACTCGCGTCTGCTACCGACGAAAATATAACGCCAAATAGAATATTCACGCAAACGAATTTATAGGGTAGATATGCCATATCACTTTATGTGTATAGGGCTGGAAGGCTGGGATCCACGCCGTTTAGAGGTCTATTGTTATTGTCAGCCTGCTGGGGTGATCGACGTTACGCGACTTCCCTGAACCGACAAGAGCAGTATCCCTACTAAGATCCTTTAAACTGCGAAGCTCTTGGCAAATGCAGTGTGACGTTCATCTCTTTGCTGGAACGCTAGAGAAGCTCTCTTAGACTCTGCAGATAGGCTTGCTCATCTGGCTCTCTGGATTGACGCTGTGCTTCCCATAAAAAAAGACCTAGTCTGTCTATCATTAAGTGCTCAACAGTATGACCGTCTCCAAGTTTCAACAGCAGGGATCGCGTTATCGATGCAATACCTGAAGGTCGGTCAGTACCCACTTGCTCACGTAAGGCCAGGTGCAGACTCAAATGCAGAAACGGATTTTCGCTACCATCTTCTGGCGTAAAGTCGTGATCAAGCAGGTCGTCAGATGCTGTGAGTAATTTGTGATATTCAGGATGGTCCTTCAACAGATCTACAATTTGTTTTTCCAGGGGCTCGAGTGTGTCTTTGTTAACAAATTTTTGCCACGCAGAGCGAAACAGTTGTCGAGTCCGAGTGCGGTCTTGCGTAAATAGCATGATTATCCTGCTTTTCCGTTATTAGTCGTCAAGGTCTCATCCAGCTTGTTTTTGACCGCCAGAAGCAACCCGAGAGTAATAAATGCGCCTGGTGGCAGCAAGGCCAGCAATATACCGTGGTCGGCGTTGAACACATTGAGTGTCCAGTTCTCGGCTTGCTGGCCAAAGAGAATGTGTGCTTCGTCCAGTAAAGTGCCTTGGCCGATGAGTTCTCTAAGTCCACCCAAAAGGAGTAGAACCCATAGAAAGCCTATTCCCATTGCCAATGCATCGAGGAGTGATTCAGGCAGTGTATGACGTGAGGCAAAGGATTCAGAGCGGCCAATTATAAGGCAATTTGTGACGATCAAAGGCAAGAAGATTCCCAGTGAAGAATGCAGATCTGGAAGCCAGGCCTTTATCAGTAATTCAAGAATGGTTACGGTTGCGGCTATGATCAATACGTAAATGGGGATTCTGATGGATGTAAGCAGAATGGGTCGTAGTAATGACGTTAAACAGTTAGCAACAATAAGTGTAATCAGTGTGGCGATACCCAGACCTAATCCATTGATGGCATTGTTACTCACAGCAAGCAACGGGCACAGACCTAGTAGTTTCACCAAGGCTGGGTTTTCGGACCACATTCCTTTTTGCCACAGATCTCTTTCAACCATGTGGCCCAGCTCCCTGTTCACAATATGAAGATTAGTTCCTGATTGTTTTCGTACCACCTTAGCGCTCGAAAAATAGCATGTACTACGGCGCGTGGAGTGATAGTCGCACCGGTAAAGGCGTCGAATGAACCACCTTCCTTACGGACATTCCAACTTTTTCCGGTGGTGCTATTCAGACTTTTATTGGAGAAGTCGTTAATCCAGTCAGATCGCTTGAGCTCAAGATCATCACCCAAACCAGGTGTCTCTTTATGATCTGTCACTCTGGCACCAATAATCGTACCGTTAGCTGTGAGTCCTAATAATAATTTGATCGAGCCGTTATAGCCATTTGGAGCAACGACGGTTAATACTGCTGCATACGGTTTCTGATTTTTGTATACCGGATATACCTTCACCGCTTGGCCACCACCTAAAGCGATGGCTTCGACCGTATGCATTGAGAGTAGGGGGTCGTTGTCATACGGTCCTTCAGGTAATACTGCTTGTAGATTGTTTGTAAGCCATTGGTGTTGGGTTAATGCAATTCGATCCTTTGTGAAACGATGAGTCATCGATAAGGCGACAATAGCGGTCAAGACGCAGACTGCTAACGTCAGGCTTGCTCGTTGTACCTGATTCATTTAGGGCGACTGCGTGAAGTTAGGGTGCCTTGTTTTCCAGTCGACAAGTAGTCTATCAACGGGACGCACATATTCATCAGCAGAACAGCAAAGGCAACACCCTCTGGGTAAACACTAAATTCACGGATGACGACCACCAGAATGCCAATGCCAAATCCGTAAATGATCTGTCCCTGGCGACTTGCGGCGGCACTGACAGGATCTGTTGCGATGAAAAAGGCTCCGAGGATGATGCCCCCTGAAAGTAGAGCGGGAACGATAGGTAGCCCCATCCCAGAGCCGGTTAAGTGGGCAATTGCGTAATAACTGGAAATCGCAACCAGGACCGACGTGGGTATGTGCCAGGTTATTATTCTAGTCATCAGCATATATAAGCCGCCAAGCAACCAAGCAATGCTCGTCCATGTCCATGGCGAGTTCAAGATCCAGTCACTGGCTAGTTCATATCGGATACGCAACGTATTTTTTGCATCTGGCAGGCTGATTTCCTCAGATTGAGATGTTTGATTGGTCTTATCTGTTAATGGTGAGCTTCTTTTTAATTCTTTAAGCCGGTCTAACGCTGTTGCGCCAGTCACACCATCCCAGTCATTTAAGGATGTAGTGAAATTATTGATCAAGTCGGAACTAACAGATGTCTCAATTAATCCCGAGGTCGTACGCACAATTGACACTGCCTGATTCAACTCCCACGACGTCATTGTTACGGGGAAGGACACTAGAAGAAATGCATAGGCGACCATCGCTGGGTTAAACGGATTCTGACCAAGGCCGCCGAACACATGTTTGCCCAAAGTGACGAGGACGAATGCACCAACTATTATTTGCCAAGTGGGTAAGGATGGCGGAAGGCAAAGAACCAACAACCAGGCTGCAAGTAAAATGCTTCCATCACTTAAGCTTGCTAGTACAGGTTTTTTGCGGAGTCTTAAGCAGACATATTCGCAGCACAAGGCGACGATGCTGGCGATAGCCAAGTTTGCAAGAATACGAACATCAAGCAGTAGGGTGTACAGCAAGGTTCCGGGAGCCAGAGCAACCATGACATGCAGCATGACTGTGCGCACCGAACGTTTTCTTCTGGCAAGAAAACTGATCCCCTGGATATTGCTAATCATCCTTGGGTTTCTTTCTTCTTTGTCTGGCACGAGCCAAAGCATCGGCGATGGGGTCCTTGCTAGTTTCCAGTCGAGCCCGGGCAGCTTCACGTTTTAGTGCTCGTTTTTCAGCGTGATCTGCAAGTCTTGATTCTCTTTGTTGGTAGCGAGTCTCCGCTTGACTTGCTAACAATGACTGACGATCCTGTTCACGTATAAGACCTTTAGTAAACCGGAAGGTTTGTGTCAGTGGAATGTTGGATGGACAGACAACATCGCAGCAAGCACATTCAATACATTCATTTAGCCTGAACTCTTTGGCTTTTTCAGTATTCTCGATAACGCAATAAGTGTTTAGTTGCTGGGGTAGAAGATCCACTGGGCATACATCACTGCAGGCACCGCATCGGATGCAAGCATGGATTTGCTCGGGTTTTGTTGAGCGTTCCAATGTGATGCAATTGGTGGTCGCTGTAATGGGTGCTGACAAATCCTGAATAAGAAAACCGCTTAATGGACCGCCTACTCGTATTTTGGCATTGTCTATATGGGTGAGGTTGCCGGTCTGTTGAATGACATCGTAAATAGATGTTCCAAATGTTACGCGAACATTCATCGGATTTTCGGCGAAATCCCCAGCGATAGTGATTATTCGTGACACTAAAGCGTGACCTTGTCGAGCGTATTCAGTAGCTAGTGCGGTAGCGACGTTGATACAGAGAATACCCAAGCTAGCAGGGAATATATCACCAGGTGTTCGTTTGCCAGTAAGTCGTTCTACTAACGGACGTTCGGCGCCTGACGGGTAGATGGGAGCCAGATAAATCACCTCAAAACGAACGCCGTGAGCATATTCTTGTATTGCTAATTCAAGTTGTTCTATGGCCACTGTTTTATCGTCTTCGATAGCGAACAGGCAGCAGCGGCATTGAGTCAAATCAATAAGACCCTCTATTGCTGTGACGATTAGAGGAGCCTGGTTTGCAATTAACGATTCATCGCAGCTGATTAAGGGTTCGCATTCAACAGCATTGATAATAAGCGTGTCCACAAACCCGTGGTCCGTGGCACGGATCGCATTCAGCTTGTCTGTCGTATTGAAGCCTGCACCCCCGAGACCATGAATCGCACAAGCTGAAATTCTGTCTGCTGTGACGACGTCTTGAGTGGGATAATACGGTACGTCATTGGGTTTACCTGTCTCTGGGCAAATGATGACGCAGAGTGAATGAATGCCTGACGGATGATTTACGGCGCGAGATTCAATAGACTCGACGATGCCGAAACAGCTTGCGACAACTCCAGCGGCCAACGTGTCTCCGGGGCGTACTGTTTGTCCAATGGACACAACAGGCTCAAGTACTTCTTGTTGATAGTTTAATAGAGGAATGCAGATTTTATTTTCGACACTTAGCGTTCTAATTTCTCTGTTTGCGCTTAAGCCGGGTTTGTTTCTCGGGAGTGCCAGGCCACCACGCAAGTCACTGTTTGATGTTGATGAGAACCACTTTGGGTGCCATTTGGCGATCCGTTCGGCAAGATGGTTTTTCATACGGGTTTAGACCAATGCCATTGAGTCAACGGTTGTTGGACTGGAATTAGTTCGATGCAATCTACTGGGCAGGGCGGCAGACAGAGTTCGCAACCTGTGCAATGGTCGCTGATCACCGTATGCATATAGCGTGATGCACCGACAATGGCATCCACTGGGCACGCTGCTATGCACAAGGTGCAGCCGATGCAATCAGGTTCAATGATGACAGCAACTTGCTCAGGTTTTTGATCACCTCGGCTCGGATCTGGATCGATGGCTTCTTTGCCGAGAAAATCACTTAATTCCTGAATAAGCGCAACGCCACCAGGTGGACATTGATTGATGGGAACGTCGCTCTCAATAATGGCTGATGCATAGGGCCTGCAGCCGGGATATCCACATTGCGCACATTGTGTTTGCGGTAGTTTTTCATTAACTGCCTCTATCAAATCTTCGAGAGAATCTTCTGCTTCCTCATAGGCGTTTTTTTGTCCCTCTGTGTTAATCCGACGGGTTTTTGGTTTTTGTGCAGACAACCAAGCCAGAGATCCACCGGCAGCAGCTGCGATTAACGCAAATATAATTAGAGCGATGGCAGTACTCACTGTCTACCCAGTCCGCTAAAACCCATGAACGCTAAAGACATAATGCCGGCGCTGATTAAACCGACCGCACTGCCTTTGAATGCGGAGGGCACATCAGCAGTTTCCAGTCGCTCGCGCAGAACGGAAAATAAAATCAGAACCAGCGTAAAGCCTAACGCCGCACCAAAGCCATGTAATAAAGCTTCAAGCAGGCTGTGTTGTTGGTTGACGCTAAGCAAGGCAACGCCAAGCACAGCACAGTTGGTCGTAATTAGCGGAAGGTATAGCCCAAGTACTCGATGCAGCAGCGGGCTCTGTTTACGTATGACAATTTCAGTAAATTGTACGACTAATGCGATAACCAGAATGAAGCTTAGTGTTCGCAAATACTCCAAATCAAACGGAATTAACAGCCATTGATAGACGGCGTAGCTCAATCCAGCAGAGAGGGTTAAGACGAAAGCAGTGGCGATGCCCATGCCAAGCGCAGAGTCGACGCGGCGCGATACACCCATAAATGGGCAAAGCCCCAGAAACTGTACTAGTACAAAGTTGTTGACCAGTACAGTACCGAGCAAAATGAAGGCAACGTCTTGCACTTTTTACTGCACTTGAAAATCAGTAGTACATTCAGGACATTGGATCATTGTTACAGAGTTCCAGTTAGACAACTACTTGACTCTCATTCCTGGTTCAGAGCCTTCATCAGGTGTCAGAATAAAAATCTCAGAACCACCGGGGCCTGCTGCCAGAACCATTCCGCTGGAAAGTCCGAACCGCATCTTGCGTGGTTTTAAATTCGCAACCATGACTGTTTTTCTACCAATGAGTGATTCTGGCGAATAGGCCGCTTTGATTCCAGCAAATACTGTGCGCGTCTCTATTCCAATGTCTAGGGTGAGTTGTACGAGCTTATCTGCCCCATCGACTTTTTGAGCATCCGTAATTACAGCGACGCGAAGATCGATCTTGTTAAAGTCGTCAATTTCGATCTCGGGTTTTAAAGCTTCGATTGCAGGCGTAACCGTTGTGGATTGTGTTTCATTACTGGATGCTGCGCCAGGACTTGCTTTGGTTTCTTCCAGAACCTTTTCAATCTGAGTGGTTTCTACTCTTGTCATCATGGGTTTAAATTTGTTGATCGGATGATCGATTAATGGCTGTTCGATAGAATCAAGCGTTAACTTCGTGTTGAGAAACTCTTCAGTTTTTTGAGTGAGTTCGGGTAAGACGGGGCTTAGATAGGTCACGATTATGCGAAAGTAATTTAATCCTACGGTGCAGATTTGCTGTACCTCTTCAGCCTGAGATTCATCCTTGATTTTTACCCACGGCTCAGCATCGTTAATATAGGTGTTAGCGTGTTCAGCCAGAATCATAATTTCACGCATCGCCTTGCCATACTCACGTTGTTCGTAGTACTGCATGATCATCTGTTGAGCGCTGGTGAATTGTGCGTAATCATTCAGTCTGTCTTCTGGGTAGGTAGCCGCAAGTTTGCCGTCAAATCGTTTGCTGATAAACCCAGCGCAACGGCTAGCAATGTTCACTACTTTGCCAACCAGATCTGCGTTGACGCGCGTTGTGAAATCGTCAAAGTTCATGTTTAGATCTACGACACTGCTTGAGAGTTTCGATGCGTAGTAGTAGCGTAAATATTCAGGCTTTAAATGTTTCAGCCAGGTGTCGATAGTGATTGAGGTTCCTCTGGATTTGGACATCTTTAGATTGTCGATTGTCAGGAAGCCATGAGCGAAAACGCCACTGGGTTTCCGGAAACCGGCCCCTTCCAACATCGCAGGCCAGAACAGACAATGAAAATTCACAATGTCTTTACCAATGAAATGATAAACCTCGACTTCCGAATCCTCTTTCCAGGTCTCTTTCCATTGCTCGCCAGTTCTTTGGCTTAAATGAATGTGGCTGGCGATATAAGCGATAGGTGCGTCGAGCCAGACGTAAAAATACTTGCCGGGTGAATTTGGAATCTCGAATCCAAAATATGGGGCGTTGCGTGAAATGTCCCAGTCTTGCAGGCCGCTTTCCAGCCACTCTTTCAGTTTGTTGGCAACTTCGGGTTGCAGGGTTCCACTGGCGGTCCATTCCTTCAACATGTTACTAAAAGAGCTTAAAGCGAAGAAATGTTGCTCAGAATCTCGCTGCTCAGGAGTGGTGCCCGAAACTTGGGAAATTGGATCTTTCAACGCTGTCGCATCGTAGGTGGCGCTGCAGCTCTCGCAATTGTCTCCATATTGATCTGCGGTGCCGCAGTTCGGGCACACACCCTTTACATAACGGTCCGGTAGGAACATCTGTTTTTCGCTGTCATAAAGCTGTTTGATGGTTCGCTTCACAATATATCCAGCTTCGTTCAGCCGGTTGTAGATGAGCGTGGCCATTTCTCGGTTTTCTTTCGAATGAGTTGTGTGGAAGTTGTCTGGAGACAGTAAAAAACCCTCGATGTCACGTTCGTGCTCGGATTTCATACGCGTGATCAGAGCTTCGGGTGTAATACCTTCCGATTCGGCTTTGAGCATAATGGGAGTGCCGTGAGCATCATCCGCCCAAACCCACTGGCATTGATTACCTATAAGGCGCTGATATCGGACCCAGATATCAGTTTGTATATATTCCAGCATATGTCCAATGTGCAGGGCGCCATTGGCATAGGGGAGGGCGCTTGTGACCAGTATACGGCGGCTCATCAGGTTTTTACTTGTATCCTTGGGGCATGTGGGAAAACCGAGGTTTCGCGCGTTGCGCATGCGTGTATAGTTACGTGTTGTTTGGTAGTTTAACAGTCCCGTACACACAGTCCATATAAGCAGGAGCATTGCAGTCGGATGTCTGAAGTTTCGCGCGAAAAAATTGAGCAAGCGCTCGATAAAATCACAGATCCTCACCTTAATATCAGCCTCTTGGCAGCGAAAGCGCTTAAAGATGTGCGAATCGATGAGTCTGGGGTCACTATTGATTTATGCATGCCATATCCGTGTGCGCATTGGGCCGGGACTTTGGCGTCAATGGTGTCGGATGGGCTCTCAGAGCACGCTGGTGTGGAAAACGCCACAATCAATGTTACCCACAAGATTATTGCCCATTCCGTCCAACAAGGGGTTAAGCGTCTTGAGAACGTCAAGAACATCATCGCTGTTGCCTCGGGTAAAGGTGGTGTCGGTAAATCGACGACATCGGTGAATCTTGCCCTTGCCCTGACGTCCGAAGGTGCAACGGTCGGCTTGCTGGATGCTGATATCTACGGTCCAAGTCAGCCGCGCATGATGGGGCTGTCTGGCCAACCAGAGTCGACAGATGGCAAAAGTCTGGAGCCTATGGAAAATTATGGCGTGCAAACCATGTCCATTGGATTTCTCATAGACGAAGAGACGCCAATGATTTGGCGAGGGCCAATGGTAACGCAGGCTCTCGAGCAGTTACTCAACGATACAAACTGGCGAGATCTGGATTACCTGGTTATCGATTTACCCCCCGGTACCGGTGATACTCAGCTGACTCTGGCACAGAAAGTACCGGTTAGTGGCGCAATAATAGTGACTACCCCTCAAGACATTGCTTTGCTCGATGCCAGAAAGGGTCTGAAGATGTTTGAAAAAGTGGAAGTACCTATTCTTGGTATCGTCGAGAATATGTCTACACA
>JBLIIE010000048.1:0-31681 GCA_047634635.1 Granulosicoccus sp.
TGCATTTCGATGGAGATAGAGCGCGCCTTATTGACTTCAATACGGTGCCTCACCTACAAGTACATCATGATCCGTCCTTAATTACTCTCATCTAATAAGCTAGGCGAGTAATTCATCAATACATTTCACCGAATTACCCGCGTGACTCACTAGCATTAACTGGATTCTACAAGCACCATGAATACACTTAATCAATCGGACAGGCAGTACGCACTACATCCGTTCACCAACCTGTCCGGGCACCAGAAAGACGGGCCTTTCATCATTGAAAAAGGCGATGGAGTCTATGTCTGGGACGATCAGGGAAATAGATTACTAGAGGGCATGGCAGGGTTATGGTGCACATCTCTGGGATTCAGCGAGCAGCGTTTAATTGATGCAGCGGCTCGTCAATTTGCCCAACTGCCCTACTCTCATATGTTTACCCACCGATCTACTGCCCCCGCTATTGAGCTTTCACAACGACTAGTTGAGATGGCGCCAGAAGGCATAGGCAAAGCATTTTTCGTAAATTCTGGCTCAGAGGCTGTGGATACCGCTGTAAAAATGGCTTGGTACTACAACAACGCTTTGGATCGTCCAAAAAAGAAAACTATCATTGCCAGACTCAGGGCATATCACGGAGTCACAATTGCAGCAGGCAGCCTGACAGGACTTCCCTACGCACAGGATGGCTTCGACCTGCCTGCCATACCAGTGATGCATGTGGAAACTCCACATTTTTATCGTCACGGACTGCCTGATGAAACTGAAGAAACCTATGCAAGCAGGCTGGCTCAATCTCTAGACGATCAGATTATTGCTGCTGGGCCGGAAACGATTGCAGCGTTCATCGCCGAACCCGTTATGGGCGCTGGAGGTGTGGTTATACCACCCGCTGGCTACTTTGAAAAAGTGCAGAAGGTTCTCAAGAAACACGATATTTTGTTTATTGCTGACGAAGTCATTTGCGGTTTTGGACGCACTGGCAATGTTTGGGGTTGTGATACCTACGGCATTAAGCCTGACATAATAACGTGTGCAAAACAGTTGTCTTCAGCGTACTTGCCTATAGGCGCAGTATTGATATCCGATCACCTGTATGACACATTCCAAATGTTCACTGACAAGCTGGGCGTGTTCGGAACGGGTACGACTTACGGTGGGCATCCCGTTTCTGCAGCGGTAGCACTCGAAACACTACGCATTTACGAATCAGACAATATTTTTGAACATGTAAAATCTCGATCACCGCATTTTGCAGAACGAGTACAGGCGTTGCAAAACCACCCACTAGTTGGACAAGCTCGCAGTATCGGGCTAATTGGAGCCATCGAATTAGTCGCAGACAAAGTCAGTAAAGAACAATTTCCGACAGCAGACAAACTAGCTGTAAAAGTTGCAGCTGCTGCGAGAGAACGAAATCTAATCTTACGAGCTACACCCGGTGACAGCGTTGCATTTTGTCCACCACTGATCATTAATGATGATCAAATTGATGAAATGTTTGACGCTGTCTCAGATGCTCTGAATGCCGTCTATCAATCTCTGTAGATTCAGTCCGCCTTAGAGCTTAGAGTTCGTGAAACAACAAGCTAGCCTTTTATTTCATGAACCCTTCGGGCGATGGTATGCCATTCCGTCGGAATCAAACAAGTGGCAGCGTTGCGCCGGGATGTTCAACTCTAGGGTATCACCGTGACGGGCAGCGTCCATCCCAGGGCGTTGCACGACGAAGTGCTTCATGCCACCGCACGCCCCATACAGGAACGTAGATCCGCCTAGCCTTTCTGCGACGTCCACTGTGATTGACAATACGAAATCACCTATATCGCCGCCTGCATCCTCGGGACGAATTCCGAGTGTCGCTTTGGAACCTGGTGTTGCCCTGGATGCGTCAACGGACACCGTGGCAGTTATTCCGCCTGGTAATTCGACAACAGCCTGTGATCCGTTACCTTCCGTGACCGTCACTTCAATAAAATTCATTCTTGGCGAACCGATAAAACCCGCCACAAAGATATTGTCAGGATGGTGATACAACTCCAAGGGACTACCCACCTGTTCAATATGCCCGGCTCGCAACACAACTATCTTGTCAGCCATAGTCATGGCCTCTACCTGATCGTGAGTCACATATATCATTGTGGCGTTCAGTTCATTATGCAGTTGAGCAATTTGCAAACGCATTTCTACCCGAAGTTCAGCATCCAAATTTGATAACGGCTCATCAAACAGGAAAACATCCGGATTTCTAACGATCGCTCTGCCGATGGCAACCCGTTGTCGCTGTCCACCAGACAAGTTCTTTGGCTTTCTATCCAATAGCTGTTCTAGTTGAAGTGTCTTTGCAGCTACAGCCACTTTTTCTGCAACTTCGGCCTTATCAGCGCCGCCCATCCGCAATCCAAACCCCATATTCTCCGCCACCGTCATATGGGGATAGAGTGCATAGGACTGGAATACCATGGCGATACCACGATCAACCGCTTCGACATCAGTCACATCTCGACCCTTAATATGAATCGATCCTTCTGACAGCTCCTCCAACCCGGCAATCATGCGCAGAAGCGTTGATTTACCACATCCCGACGGACCAACGAACACAATGAACTCACCGCTTGGCAATTTCATATCAACGCCATGGATGACTTCAACATCCCCGTAGCGCTTATACGCTTTTCGCAATTCTACTTCTGCCATCGTTCCCGTCTCCGTTGGTATCGCGGTAATTCGGATCTATGATTAATTCTTCTTAACTAAGACTTACTAGAATATCAATGTGGAGATTCCAACGAGGCCCCACCAGTGCGAGGAGCCTGCCGCCTGGATATCTCAGCAGCTGCCGCTACCAAAGATTTGCGCCAACTTGCCAATTCATTTTCCGTTGTTCTAAACGCCGGAGCTGTAATGCTTAAAGCAGCAATTGCACGACCCGTTGTGTCAACCACCGGTGCTGAAATCGAATGAGATCCCAGAAACCGTTCTTCCGCATCCACAGCGAATCCCTGCTGGCTGACAGCACTCAGCTCCTTAAGCAAAGCATCCTTATCCGTTATTGTATTTGGAGTAAAGCGCGCAAAAGAAATTCGACTAATAATGTCCTTCTGCTGTTTATCGTCACACCAAGCAAGTAGAACTTTGCCGGTTCCAGTGCAATAAACTGGCTCTCGATTCCCGACACTGATCGAATGGCGCACACTACGGGTGCTCTCGACATGGTCAATAACAACCACATGAGTATCTGCCAAAACCGCGATCTCGACAGTCTCCCCGCTTAGCGCATTAAGTGCCAGCAACTGATCGCGGGCTAAAACCCGAATATCAGAACGAGTCCAGATGCAATTGGCCATCTCAAGAATCCGATACCCCGATGCCCATGTTAATGAACGTTCATCAAGCAGAATCAGTCGCTCCTCAGCCAGCTCATTTAGTAAACGATGCAGTGTTGCTTTGGGGATACCGCTGAGCTCTTCTAGCTCGGCAAAACGCAAAGGCCCTTCGGCCACGACCAGGTCGAGTAGGTGGATCGCCCGAGCTACACCAGTCGACTGACGGCGGGCACTACCAGTCAGCGACTGCGTTAGAGAATCAGCAGATTTTGAGTCGTCACTCATAAATGACTGGTGTCACCTTGTCGTTTTATTTGACAGCTTTTGACTGTCGCTCATATACTTTTGGAACATTGTTCCATTATTATGCTCCTGGTGCAATGTGGCTGTCCGCAGTTTTTATAGATCATCCAAAAGGTAAATCACTTAGTAATGTCTACTCATCCAACTTTCTGGCGTCTTGACGGTGCGTCCACGACACTGATTGTGGTGCAAGATCACGTTGTGCCCAGAATTTTCTGGTATGGCAGTAGCCTGGGGATTGACACGAATATTAGATCGCTTTTGGCCCACGATGACGCAGCCCTTCCCTTCGGAACCCAAGATGAGGTAACCCCTCTATCCTTATTTCCACAAGCAAGTACCGCGTATGCCGCCTCTGCTGCCTTGTCAGGTCATCGACAAGGTGCGCAGTTTGCCCATCGTTTCCAATTTATCGATGTACAAGTCGGTGACAACGAACTCACTCTACTGCTGCGTGATCGACACACCCAACTCGATGTGGAAATCATGGTCAAACTCGATGCGCAGAGCGACGTAGCTAGCATGTCGACAAGGCTCATCAATACAGGCAATTCGCCTTTCACCGTAGATTGGCTGGCGGCAGCCACGCTTCCATTACCCAATCACTATCGGCAATGCCTGACACAACACGGGCGCTGGGGACTGGAAAATCAGACACACCGACGAGAGATCGCACCTGGTCGAATCGACATCAGCAACCTGCGTGGAAGAACCAGCCATGAGCATGCGCCCAGCCTGGTGCTGGGTAGCAAAGGTTTCTGTGAGGATGACGGAGACGTGATATTCGCCCATCTAGCCTGGAGCGGTAACTTCAGCTTGCGTGTTGAGCAACAAAGTACTGGAGAGGCGTCCTTGCAATGTGGTGTTTTGTACTTACCCGGCGAGTGCATTCTCGAGCCAGGTAGCGATGTAACCACCCCTGCAGTTCTTTTCTCACGTGGCCGCGGAATGAATCAATGCACTCAGCGATTTCATCGCTACGTACGCTCCCACGTATTACCTGCTTGGACACGACAAGCTCGGCCCATCCATGCCAATAGTTGGGAAGCACTCTACTTCAATCATGATGAAGAAGCTTTGTATTCACTGATCGATGCAGCAGCGGGCGTTGGTGCTGAGCGATTTGTTCTTGATGACGGTTGGTTCCTATACCGCCGAAATGACACTGCAGGACTCGGGGACTGGTTTGTAGACAAAACGGTTTATCCTAACGGCTTAAAACCCATTGTAGATCACGTTAGGCAGCATGGCATGCAGTTTGGTCTATGGTTTGAACCTGAAATGGTGAACCAGGATAGCGATTTGTTCAGGGCGCATCCTGACTGGACACTGCAAGTCAATCATATCGATACACCGCTGGCGCGCAATCAGTTGGTGCTCGATATTGCCAGAGATGATGTTTCAGACTATCTTTTTGAGTGTATTACTACTCTGGTTCATGAGTACGCTATCGACTACATCAAATGGGATCAAAACCGAGATCTGGTGCTGGCAGGTGATGGCGACAAAGCCCGTGCTGCTTTACAGCCACCTGCGCTCTACCAACTACTTGCAAGAATCCTGAATGCCTGCCCTGCACTGGAAATCGAAACCTGTGCATCTGGTGGTGCAAGAGTAGATATGGCTGTATTAAAGCATACGGGGCGTGTCTGGACTTCTGACAACATCGATCCTATTGAGCGAACCAGCATTCAGCAGGGTTTCTTACGATTTTTACCTGCCGAGATTATGGGCGCTCATGTTGGCCATAAAACGGCACACCTCACCGGTCGTGTCACCAGCCTGCACACTCGTGCAATAGTCGCGTTACAGGGACAGTTTGGATTTGAGCTGGACGCTCGTCGACTCGACCCCCAAGACATTATTACGCTTCAACACTACACGATGCTTTATAAATCAAATCGAAGCTGGCTTGCCAATGCTTGTTACTGGCAGATACCCACACATTCCGATTCACTGACGGCAAGTGGAAATGTTGACGAAACTCAAGACAGAGCATTGTTCAGCATAGTGGCTACCAACAACATGCGCCCAAGCCGACCAGGACATTTACCATTACGGGGACTTGATCCTGACGGACTTTACACGGTGAAACTCGAGAGTATCAATATTGCTGATCTGGCACCTTTTAACAAAGTCATTCCAGGTTGGTGTGAGCAAGCTGTAAGCACGACCGGAGAGCTTCTGATGAAAATGGGCCTCCCCTTACCTGTTCTGCCTCCGCAGTCTGCGTTATTAATTGGCTGTTACCGAGAGCAAGGTCAATGAGCGACTTGATTGAACACACTTTAGGGCGATTACAAGAACGATTTTTTCAGAAATTCGGGCGTGATGATAAAGAGGTCTTTGTCTTCTTTGCTCCAGGAAGAATTAATCTTATTGGAGAGTACACAGATTTTACAGGTGGCCTGGTTTTCCCTTGTGGAATAACACAAGGCACGACGCTGCTTATCCGTCAAACCCAAAATGAACAATACCGATTCGCTAGTACAAATTTCGATTTGATGGCTCAACTCGACCAACGCGAAATTAATCAAACCTATGGTGACAATTGGATTAACTACCCGCTAGGTGTGCTGGATCAATTCAGTAAACACGGTGTTGAACTTGATGGATTCGACTGCCTTTATTCGGGCAATGTGCCAAACGGTGCTGGCCTTAGCTCATCTGCGTCTATTGAAGTCGTCACAGCCTTCGCACTGAACACATTAATGCAAACAAATTTTTCATTGCTTGAACAAGTCAAAATATCACAAGCAGCGGAAAACGATTTTGTCGGAATGCAGTGTGGTGTGATGGATCAATTTGCCGTAGCTTTTGCACAGTCAGACCACGCAATGATGCTGGATTGCCACAGCCTTGAACACCGTCAGGTGCCATTGAATCTCAAGGGGCTGTCGATAGTAGTTTCAAATACGAATCAACGACGAGAACTGAATGAGTCTGCCTACAATGACCGTGTGTCTGAGTGTCAGCGCGCGCTGGATATCCTAAACAAAGTCAGTGATATTTCACACCTTGCGCAACTCACTCCAAACCTACTAGATCAACATGCATCTCTATTTAACGATGATGCAGTGCCCTTGATGCGAGCACGTCACGTTTGTGAAGAAAACGCAAGAGTTCGAGCAGCCGTGCCAGCGCTGGAGGCAGGAGACATGCAGGAATTTGGTCGTCTGATGAATGCGTCGCACGACTCTCTTCGAGATTTATTTGAAGTGTCCAGCGACCCGTTGAATCATCTCGTTCGATTGGCTAGAGAGCAAAAAACTGTATTGGGAAGTCGACTAACAGGCGCTGGATTTGGTGGATGTACCGTTAGCCTTGTCCCAGTAGAAGACGTTGATAAGTTTCAACACCTTGTTGGCGCAAGTTACACTGCGGCGACTGGGTTGACTGCCGATTTTTACTTGATGCAACCCGGAAACGGTGTGCGTCAGATCAACACGAAGGCTGCCGCATGATCAGCAACTGGCAACGTCGCTGGCAGCCACTGTTGCAACAGTGGGTACTTATTTCTGCGCGTTCAGCAGCACGACCTTGGTCTGGAGCTATCAGTAGTGACAAAAATAAAGCGCTACCCACCCACGATCCAGATTGTTATCTATGCCCAAGTGTTGTTAGAGCTAATGGCTCCCGCAACCCGGACTACATCGGTGCGTTCGCATTTGATAACGACTTTCCGTCAATCTCCTGTGATGCTCCTGACTCTCCACCCGGTGACACATCAACCTGGCAAACAAGCACAGCCCCTGCCCACGGCAAATGCCGCGTCTTGTGTTGGTCAGAGCGTCACAACACAACACTGGCTAGCTTATCGGTTGAGGAAATGTGCAAGGTTGTATACCTTTGGCAGTCAGAATACAAGCAGCTATCAAAAACGCCAGGCATAGCAAACGTTCTCATTTTTGAAAATAAAGGCGTGGAAATTGGCGTATCAAACTTGCATCCTCATGGTCAGATATACGCAACGTCGTTCATGACCGATACAGCAACAAGAATGCAAACTGCACAGGCAAATTATGCCTCCAACAATGCTAACGAATCACTACTTGTCAGCTTGTTTAACGACCCACACACACAGCAACATCTGATCGTTGAAAGAAACACTTATTTTTCTGTAATTGTGCCGTTTGCTGCTCGTTTTGCATATGAAACTTGGATAGTTCCACACCGGAAAATCCCTTCCTTGAGCCAAATGAACAATGATGAGCTTGGCGAATTGGCAATGGTTTATCAAAGGCAGGTTCGACGATACGACTTACTTTTTCAACGCTCAGCACCCAACATCACTCTACTTCACAACGCTCCATGCGCTGCTGATGAAGCAGCTTTGAATCAGCACTGGTGTTTTCATATCGCGTTTCACCCACCACTTCGAGATCCGGAAAAACTCAAATATCTGGCAGGTTTTGAATCTGGCTCGAACAATATCGTTAACCCTGTACAACCAGAAATAGCGGCAAAGCTGCTGCGATCCATCAATGTATCGGAGTGGAGAGCATGAAAACCGGTGTGTGCTATTACCCTGAGCATTGGCCTGAAGAGCGATGGGCCGTTGATGCAAAACATATGCGTCAACTGGGTTTGCAAGTAATCCGCATCGGCGAATTCGCTTGGAGTCGACTCGAAGATAAAAACGGCAATCTAAACTTTGATTGGTTGGAACGATCCATAGAGACTTTACACGCCGAAGGACTCTCCATTGTTCTGGGCACGCCCACCGCCACGCCACCTCGCTGGATGCTAGATCGATACCCGGACATGCTGGCCGTGGATGCCAATGGCAAAATCCGCGAGTTTGGCTCCCGACGGCACTACTGCTTTTCGTTTGAACCTTATTTACAAGAGTGCCAACGCATTGTGACGCTACTAGCTAAACGTTTTGGCGATCATCCTGCGGTCATCGCCTGGCAGACAGATAACGAATATGGTTGCCACGAGACTAGTATCAGCTATTCGCCACATGCATTGGCAGCATTTCAAGCATGGTGTGAAGAACGCTATGGTTCAATCGAATCACTAAACGAGGCATGGGGAAACGTGTTCTGGAGTATGGAATACGACACGTTCAAACAAATCGGCCTTCCAACCGGCACTGTGACAGAGAGTAATCCATCGCATCAGCTCGCCTTCTGGCGGTTTTCAAGTGATCAAATCCGACGCTTTAATAAGGCACAAGTCGACATATTGAAACAATATTCGAAAGGTACCGATGTATTGCACAACTTCATGGGCAACTTCGTCGAATTCGATCATCATGACGTGAGTCAGGATCTCGATATCGCAACTTGGGACAACTACCCCTTAGGGTTCCTCACGAGAGACAACACAAATCAACTAGACTTGGAACGTTTCTCACGAACGGGGCACCCGGATGGCTCCGCCTTCCACCATGACCTCTATAGAGGTTGCTGTAATGGACGTTGGTGGGTCATGGAACAACAGCCGGGCCCGGTTAACTGGGCGCCCTATAACCCTTCCCCAGTCAGTGGCATGGTTCGTTTATGGGGCTGGGAGGCGTTTGCCCATGGCGCCGAGGTGATGAGCTACTTCCGCTGGCGACAAGCACCATTTGCACAGGAACAAACCCATGCAGGGTTATTACTTTCAGACGCAAGTGAGGATATCGCTGCCGTTGAAATTGCGCAGCTGAACAAGGAATTGGAAACACTTCGGCAAGTTGCTTCTTCCAATATCCAGAAGGTAACAACGGTAAATGCATTATCAAATGATGTGCTGGCACAAGGGGTCGAATCGGATATTGCCATCGTTTTCAGTTATGCCGGCATAGCTATCCAGGATATTCAGTCTCCGGGCGGATCACAGTTCAGCGCGCTCACCTTCTGTCAGCAGATATACAGCGCATGTCGACAGTGGGGAGGCAGTATTGACATAGTCTCACCAGATGCCAATCTCGATGGCTACAAAATGATCATCTTGTGCAACAGCACCGAAGACGATCCTGCGCTCGTGGAGAAGCTTAAGACGTTAAGTGAATCCCAGCGATGCGTCATTGTCATGTTCCCAGGCACTGGCAGCAGAAATGCCGACTATCGTATTCCAATAAGTTTGCCACCGGGTCACTTCCAGCAACTGCTCAATTTACGTGTGACAAGAAGCGAGTCGCTACCACCTCACGAAAAACTGATGGCAACGAACTCGGATGGAAAATCCGTAAGGTGCCAGCAGTGGCGAGAGCATATTCAAAGTGATATTCCATCGGCCTATCAATTTGGAGATAAGTGGGGATTTCATTATTCTGATGGCCCGATTCACTATATAAACGCGGTTCCCGAACAGGCTGACCTGAATGAATTGATGGGTGAGCTGCTGCAATACGCGCAGGTCAATATAAAGGATCTTGGCCCCTATCTGCGTACGCAGCGCCTCGGGCCTTGGAGACTTGCATTCAATTTCGGCATCGACGCTGTCGACTTATTGCAAAGCTTAGGAGCTATTTTCGACTTCAATGGCGATACAACCTTAATAATTGGCTCGCAGATCTTGGCGCAAGGCGAAATCGCCCTTTGGGCAGTTGAATAGTCTGAGACAATGTTATGGTGGAATTACAGTTGTTCCGTACTGGTGAAAATAATGCCCTTTGGCATTTCATCTCGATCGGATAAGAGTCACGGGGACCGGCAGACGCCCGTTAAAAAATTAAATGCCAAACAAAAGCAAGCCATTTACTGGAGAGTAACCGACCCATGTTCACTACACTAAAACAATCCGCTGCGGCACTGGCAATTGCCAGTCTGATCAGTGTGCCGGCATTTGCTGGTGACCTGGTCATCAATTTTGATGATCCAAATCCAGCTCCTAAGGAAGGTTTCGAAACTGCTGTTGAGAAATTCAAAGCAGCTAATCCTGATATCAACGTTATCGTGAATATCACAGACCGTGAAGCTCACAAGACAGCGATTCGTAACTTCTTAAGCGCAGATGCACCTGATGTCACTTCCTGGTACCCGGGAAATCGTATGGCACCTTTCGTCAACGCTGGTCAATTCACAGATGTGTCTGACCTTTGGGAATCTAAAGGTTTCAATGATTCACTCGCTTCCACTAAGTCAGCAATGACAATCGATGGTAAGCAATGGGGTGTTCCTTACACGTACTACCAGTGGGGCATCTATTACCGCAGCGACATCTTTGAAGCTCAAGGCATCGAAGTTCCTACAAACTGGGAAGACTTACTGGCAGCTTCTGCAACATTGAAAGAAGCAGGTATTACACCATTCACTATCGGCACCAAGTACCTGTGGACAGCAGCAGGCGTGTTCGATTACCTGAACCTGCGTACTAATGGCTATGACGTGCACAACGACCTGACAGCTGGCAAGATTAAATACAGCGATCCACGCATCGTTGATGTGTTCGAAAAATGGAAGCAACTGGTTGAGCCTGGTTACTTCATCGAAAACCATGCCACTATGAGCTGGCAGGATGCACTGGCACCTTTTATTAAAGGCGAAGCTGCTATGTACGTCATGGGTAACTTCAGTGTTGCTGCCATGCGTGACGGTGGCCTGACCGACGACCAGATCGATTACTTCCAATTCCCGGAAATCACTCCTGGACTGCCTCGTGCAGAAGAAGCACCTACCGATGCATTCTTTATTCCTTCAAAAGCGAAGAACCCAGAAGATGCTCGTAAATTCCTCGCATTTATTGCCCAGCCTGACATCCAGACTGAATGGAATGAGACTATCGGCCAACTGCCTATCAACAAGAACTCAACTGTTGGCGACGACAAGTTCTTACAAAAAGGCTTTGAAACTGTAAGTACAGCAAGCGGACTGGCTCAGTTCTTCGACCGTGACGCTCCAGCTGAAATGGCAAAAGCCGGCATGGAAGGTTTTCAAGAGTTCATGATTAAGCCTGAGCGTCTAGATGCCATTCTGAAGCGTCTCGACAAAATTCAGGAACGTGTTTACAAGTAAGCTCTGCACTACATAGTAAATCCGAAGTATCAGCAGTAACGAATTTCTGCTGATACTTCGGAACTTTGTAATCACCATTAAGGGCTGGCGTCCCAATTAAATCACCTTTTCCGACACCAGCCCTAAGGAGAACAGATTATGTCTAGTACCGGCAGTGCGCAGATTACAAATCACAACTCGAACGCTCCGCAGAGTGGCACCCCACCAGGCGTTCAGAGAAGTTGGCTATTTCGAAATCGAATCAAACTAGCGCCCTGGGCATTTCTCCTACCTGGCTTACTCTTTTTCTCTGTTTACGTCATCGCCCCCATTTTCCAGTCCATCTGGATCTCTTTCCACGAATGGGACGGCCTTAGCCCAAAGCAATGGGTGGGCATGTCAAACTATGTACAGCTCATAGATGACGATCGATTCTATACATCACTTATTAACAATGTCTGGTGGCTTATTCTCTACATGCTGGCAGTACCTGCTGGTCTTGGAATCGCATTATTCCTGAATCAAACCGTCACCGGTATCAGACTTTATAAGTCACTATTCTTCTTCCCTTTTGTTATAAGCCAAGTTGTTGTAGGGCTTATTTTCACCTGGTTCTACAACCCGGACTTTGGCATTGTTGGCATTGTCTGGGAATTCTTTGATGCAAAGCCTCCAGCCATTCTTGCCGATGAAGACCTTGTGACCTTTGGCATTATCGCAGCTGGCCTCTGGCCACAAATTGCCTACTGCATGATTTTGTACCTTACAGGGCTTAACAATGTCTCACCTGATCAAGTTGAAGCTGGCCGCCTAGACAACGCCAAAGGCTGGAAAATGCTCTGGTATGTCATCCTGCCACAATTGAAACCAGCAACCTTCATAGCTGTTGTAGTCACCGTTATTGGAGCCCTCAGATCATTCGATCTAATTGCCATCATGACGCAAGGTGGCCCATACGGTTCATCTAACGTACTCGCTTATTACATGTACGAGACAGCCCTGTCCGAATACGGATTCCGAATGGGATACGGGTCTGCTATTGCAACCGTTCTGTTCTTCATCATGCTCGTGTACATAAGCTTCTTCTTGTGGCGCATGTATCAAGACGAAAAGGGGTAAGCAGACATGTTTCCAAAACCTATCGAAAAATCCAGCGCTGGTGTTCGCACCAGCTATCAGATAATTCTACCTATCGCCTTGTTTGTCTGGCTACTGCCGCTATTGGCAATTTTTCTGACGTCAATCCGTCCAGCAATCGACATCAACGCCGGCAATATCTTTGGTATACCCTCAGATTTTCTGCTCATCGAAAATTACGCCGCAGTCTTTACACAATCCAAGGCGGGGCTGTATTTATGGAACTCGATAAGAGTCACCATTCCAACTGTTATCCTGGCAGTGGGCCTTTCATGTCTCACCGGTTATGCACTCTCCGTATACCGATTCAAATGGGCTGTTCCACTATTCTTTATTTTTGTAGCAGGCAATTTTGTACCGTTTCAAATACTCATGGTTCCAGTTCGCGATTTGACAGTCAATGCGGGGCTCTACAATACGGTTACCGGCTTGGTTCTATTTCACTCCGCGTTTCAGCTTGGTTTTTGCACCCTGTTTATGCGCAACTTTATAAAAGCCCTACCGTTCGAGCTCATTGAATCTGCGCGTATTGATGGTGTCGGTGAATTCAAAATATTCTGGTATCTGGTACTACCTCTGGTTAAACCTGCAATAGCAGCGCTGTCAGTATTGATCTTCACGTTTATCTGGAATGATTACTTCTGGGCGACAGTTCTGATACAAGGAGATCATGCCCTACCTATTACAGCCGGGGTCAGAGCGTTGAATGGGCAGTTTGTTAGCCAATGGCATCTTGTATCTGCTGCATCCTTACTTGCTGCAGTTCCACCAGTAGTCATGTTTTTTGCCATGCAAAAGCACTTCATTGCAGGTCTTACGCTTGGTGCGACTAAAGGATAATTTGACTCAACTTAGTTTTAACTAAAAGGGGTCCTGTCATGGACTCTTTTTTGTAAACGACACATGAAAAATTTCTTCAATAAAAAACGCGTTGAACTCATTGCCTCAGAGATATCCACCGCAGTAGATGCTTTCAACGCTGATGTGTTCATTAAACAGGCATGCTCAGGCTTAAACGCAATGGAGCTTAAAGCACGTTCTAAACACATCGCCAATGCGATGATGATGCAACTCCCGGTAGACACCAAGGCAAACTACTCCCAGTCGATTACGCAGTTACTTTTAGCGATGGGAAGTCCAGAAAATGATGCGGGTCTCGATGGTATGGAAGGATTCCACCACCTGCCCTATCTGGATTTTGTAGAACTTTACGGACAGGCGTATCCAATACAATCGCTTAAGGCGCTTGAGCGTATGACTCAGTTTTTTAGCGCAGAATTTGCGATTCGTCCATTTTTAATAAACGATTCAAACAAAACGCTTCGGCAAATGAAAAGTTGGTCAAAGCATAGAGACTGGCGGGTCCGACGTTTAGCATCAGAGGGTACTCGACCAAGATTGCCGTGGGGCAAACAGATTCCCGGATATATCAACGACCCTTCAGATATCCTGCCAATCCTTAACACGCTCTATGACGACACCAATCTGGTCGTACGGCGATCGGTGGCCAACAATCTTAATGATATCTCTAAAGATCACCCAGAGCTTGCTGCCAAGCTGGCATCAGACTGGTTGTCAAATGAGTCTGAACCTGCCAAGTGGACTGCTAAACACGGAATGAGAACTCTGATAAAACAAGGTAACCCGACGGCCCTTCAAGCGCTGGGATACTCTGGCGGTAGAAACATTACCGCCAATATGTTCACAGTGACGCCAACGTCGATAGCTATTGGTGAAAAAATTGCCATCAATTTCAGACTCTACAGTGCGGAAAAATACTCCTCCAAACTCGTCATAGACTATGTGCTTGGAAGAGTTCTGGCGAACGGGAAGTTGGCAAAAAAGGTATTCAAAATCGCCAACACGACAATGGAATCTGATCAGTCGATAGACTTTACCAAACAACATGATTTCACACAGCGATCAACCCGAACCTACTACCCGGGAACGCATACCATTCATTTGCAAGTAAACGGCTATATAATCGCTCATCGCTCATTTGAGCTAACCAACTAGTTAATTCTCGATACTGTTGGCAACAAAGTGTTCCACTGAGCCACAGCCGCAAGCTCATCACAATTCAGACAATTTATACTTATGAATACAGTTGCAACTTCAGACATGACACTAGGGGTTTTTGGTTTAGGCTCCATGGGATTTGGCATGGCTAAATCGGCCCTTCAGGCGGGATTTACAGTCTATGGATTCGACCCAAACCTAGAGGCTATCGAACGATTTACCGCACTGGGCGGAAACGCTGCAAACCCTGACAGTGTTGCCCAGTCTCTGGATGTCGTCGTCGTCGTTGTTGTAAACGCCGCACAAACTCAATCGGTACTGTTTGGTGATAAGGGCATCGTACGCCTAATGAAACCCGGTTCAACCGTTATCTCATGTGCGACAGTGCCACCAACCTTCGCAAAAGACATGGAAACGCAATGCCTCGCCTATGATGTCAACTATCTTGATTCCCCAATTTCGGGCGGATCAGTTAAGGCTGCTGCAGGCAAGCTAACCATTATGGCAAGTGGAACACCTGAGACATTCACTCACACTCGCCCAGTGCTGGACGCGGTCGCAGAAAAGGTATTCGAATTGGGCACCGAAGCCGGCCCCGGTTCAGCCATGAAAGTGGTCAATCAATTACTAGCAGGTGTTCACATTGCGGCGGCGGCAGAGGCTATAACATTCGGTATTAGCCAAGGAATAGATGCTACTCAATGTGTTGATGTGATTTCGCAGTGTGCAGGCACATCCTGGATGTTCGAGAACCGTGGCCCGCACATCGCAAAAGGCGACTACACACCACATTCGTCGGTTGAGATATTTGTGAAAGATCTGGGAATCGTTAGTGATATCTCCCGTCAAAGCAGATTCGCAACCCCAATAGCAGCAACAGCATTGCAACAATTCATTGCAGCATCTGGAATGGGTCTGGGTGGTGAAGATGATGCCGCTGTTGCCAAAGTTTACGCACACCAGTCAAACATTGAATTACCAAAGGGAACAGGCAAATGAAGATTGGTGTCATTGGTGACGATTTCACAGGTTCCTCAGATATAGCATTGATGTTGGCCCAAGGTGGAATGAAAACCGTGCAGTACGTTCGCACACCGTCTAGCCCGGCCACTGAGAACGTCGATGCCGGAATTATTTCTCTCAAATCTCGTTCATGCCCTACCCAAGAAGCCATCGATGATTCACTGTCCGCCTTAAAGTGGCTGTTGGATCAAGGTTGTGAACAGATAATTTTTAAATACTGTTCAACATTCGACTCGACACCACAGGGCAATATCGGTCCTGTCATTGATGCGTTAGTTGATGCTATGGGCACCACAGACCCGGTTATAGTCTGCCCGGCATTCCCAGCTACTGGACGCACAATCTATCAAGGTCACCTGTTTGTTTTTGATCAACTGCTCTCCGAGAGCGGTATGCAGAATCACCCTCTAACGCCAATGACTGATTCGGATCTTCGCCGTTGGCTCAGCCACCAAACAACAAAGTCGATAGGTCATCTTCCATTAAATGTCCTAAGAGCTGGTGACGCACGTCAGCATCTTCTTGCAGAATCTGAACAAGGCCGTCAATACGTCGTTTGTGATATCGCAGCGGACAGTGATTTAACAGCACTGGCTGTTGCAACCAAAGGCTTCAAGTTATTAACAGGAGGCTCTGGTATAGCATTAGGTATACCAGGACTTTACGGCACACAAGCTACTAATGATTCAACCTGGGTTGGAGAGAACGGAAACAGCTTAGCGCTATCAGGCTCATGCTCGGGCACAACCTTGTCACAAGTTGCATTGCACTGCGAAAACGGTGGCTCTCATCTCTCTGTTGATATCCAAAGGCTTATCGAAGGAAAAATTAGTGCGCAGCAAGTCATTGACTGGGCGTCTGAGCAAACAACGTTGCCATTGGTCTCTACGTCTGACACACCCGAGAAAGTCAGAGCACTGCAGGATAAATACGGCTCAGAACGAACAGCAACCATCATTGAGACATTTTTTGGTGACATTGCAACACTTGCAACGAAACAAGGATTCTCTAGCCTTATCTGTGCGGGGGGTGAGACTTCAGGCGCTATTGTCCAGGCTCTCAATATAGAGGCTCTGGAAATTGGCCCGATGATTGACCCAGGCGTACCTGCGTTGAGAGTTAGCGGCCAGCCAATTACCATTGCGCTTAAGTCGGGGAACTTTGGAGCACCAGATTTTTTCGCAAAAGCCCAAGAAATTCTTGGAACTCAGCCCTAATGGGTTAGGCAGGTAATTCGGTTAGAGCTTAGGATAAAGAACGCTCTTTGGTCAGAACAAGCACAGCCATCAGAATAAGAATGGCTCCAACCCAGCCAATCAAAGATAAGCGTTCACCAAGCAAAATGTAACCGGCCGCAGCAGCAAATAAGGTCTCTGTTGATAAGAGAACAGATGCTCTGGGCGCTGGCATATGTTTGAGGGCCAGCGCCATCAGCGCAAATGTAAATGCTGTAGATAGCAGTCCAACGTAAACAATGGACACAACAGACTGCTTAATAGCCTGTATTTCTATCGTTTCGAAAACGTGTGCAAAGACAAGTCCAAGCAATCCCACAACGGCAAATTGCATGCAAGTATAAGTGAGTGGTCTTTTCCACTTGGAAGACTCGCCCGTAGTAATTAATAGCAGTGCCCAGAAAACTGATGAAAGACTGACCAGAAAATCACCTTCAGACAAACCGGTCAGTGAACCACCACTGAGGCCTAATACCCCGACAAATGCCAGGACTACCGCTATCCAGGTAACACGCGTCGGTCGTTGGCGTTTAATTAACCAATAAAAAAACGGTGTGAACACAACGTAGATTGCGGTTAAAAAACCTGTGTTTGTGACAGTCGCGCTAATCAATCCATATTGTTGAATTGAGCCTGCAATGAAAAACATGGCACCACCCAAAAATGCAATGGGAATTAGGTCTTTTAACGGCTGCTTAGAATTTTTTTGTTCGATGAAGGCTAGTGGTAGTAACGCCAAGGCTGCAAGTGATCCTCGTAATCCGATGAACAACAACGGTCCAATATGAGTCATTGCCGTTTTCTGAAAATAGAATGCTACACCCCAGATTACCGCCGCCAATAGAACGAATAAATCTCCACGCCTCCTCTCTGTTTTAGACCCCTTGAGCATGTGTCAAATCACCTGTGTGGCATGCAGTATAAGCTGCCTGACCCTTTAATGCAGGCTATCAAACACCGGGAAAAACGCTGCCTACCCCAAGAGGTATCGGGATGCTGGTAAGACCCTTTGACCGCATCTGATAGTTGGCTACACCAGATTTCCTTCGCTCACCCAGAGCCTATCAATTGGCTCCTAATAGACCATTGACGTGGACGGAATACCGCAGTGCACAGGAACTTCGAATAAACAGGAATTTAAACGCTATCGCTACTATATGTTGTTTCTCGGTTCAACAAAATAATAGACATTGCATTTTCGAACACAGTGGTTACCTTCTGATAATCGTTCTGTATACGTTGTCGTTCTGTTTTTTCACGCCTGGCTACTTTCTCAGCCATTTTCTGATTGCCCTGAGCATTGCGCATAATCCTGATTGCATCACGCGCAACCTTTCTGCTTTGATTCTGAGATACCCTCTGTGACTCGATAACGGCATGTTGCGCCATGACAAGCTTCTGTAACCGTCCATTGTCTTTTCGAAGAGAAGTCACTAATCCTGACATCTCACCACGGTCCATTGATTTAAGATCAACAGTTTTATCAGATGCCGATGCCAGACCATTGAATCGCGGTGGTGGCAACGAATTTTTCTTTTCAGGCAAATCAGGTACATTATCTGCGCGCAGGGGTACAGTATTCTGTCCCACTAAATCATAAGACTGAACAAACCGGGATACGCTCTCAACCTGTTCTTCTACAGTAGGCTCAGAGCTCTTATCCGGATCACCCGCGGGTCTAGTGATTCCCCTCAGTGCCTCCGCATTAGTCAGCGGTTTATTCTTGTTAGCCGCCACGTAGTTATCTGAGGGAGATGGACCCTCGTTAATCTCAAATTCATCAGACGGTTGCACCTCTGCTGATAAGTAAATAACTGACATGCTATCGGTTCTGAAATCTCTCAGGCCATCGGCAACTTCTTCAGCATCGAACCCCTTAGGCTTGTTTATATTAGTCGGTTTCTTTTTACCATCCTCTGCAAAGAAATCGTCACCAGGAGCAAACCAGCCTTCTGAACCAGATTCTGTCGAGCGATAATGCAACGAGACCAACATATTGAAAACAAAAGCGGGCACAAGCACCACAGCACTCAAAAGTAGCCCCTGTATGAGGCTATGCATGCCTCGGACAGGCCAGGCAAGCGTAATCAATGTGACAGCCAGCAACACCAGTACCGTTAATTGACCTAAAAGCATTTTTCTGCGTTTGCCACATCGAAAGCGCTTTGAAATAGTTTTGCCTTTGCCGAATATCGACAAAAAAACTATTAGAAAAAATGCCAGTACCACTAATAAAAATACAGGGTCAAGTTTCATATCGACAGCGTAGGTTCCTTTCGCCTAAATATAACTGTGCACAACTGCGAATATATAATTAAAAAATTCGAAGTTGTGCTCTCTCCGACATTAATTATGGGTGGGATGAACCAACAATGGCAGTGGGTAATAGGAGATTCGTGACCGATGCATCACAAATTCTCCATACATTAATGCACCCCAATTTTTAACTTTCATTACACCAGCGAATAAGCTCTACCAGGCACGCTTTTCTGCCAGTTCGAACTCAAAAAAGCATCTACTCGCCGCTGTTTTAGTGTGATTGTCTGTCTGATTACTACCTACAACTCTCCAGCTTCTTCCAGCACTTCTCTGGCAACACGAAAACACTCCAGTGCCATAGGCACCCCGCAGTAAATGCCAACAACATGGACAATGGCCCGAATCTCTTCCTTCGACACACCATTATTCAGTGCGCCTTTACAATGGATTTTCCATTCATGCATACGACCTAAAGCGCCGATCATGCACAAGTTCATCATGGAACGCGTCTTGGCATCTATCACATCATCTCCCCAGCCAAACCCCCAGCACCAAGCTGTCATCGCTTCCTGAAAAGGGCGAGTAAATTCATCAGCTGCTGCTAGATTCTTTTCTACATACTCAGCCCCTAATGTATTTTTTCTTTGCTCAAGACCCTTCATAAATAAGTCTTCGTCAAACAGTTCAGTATTCAAGGTGATTTCTCCTATTGATGATTGGGTAATTCAGTGGTTGTGTGAAATGTGCTGAATATCCTATGAGGGAGCTCTATTCGAAAATGTGGGCACCGTGTGAATCTTTGCTGCATATTTATACGGCATTGAAAACAAACAGCCAGGACTTTGGCTTTACGGACAAAGGATCTGTGGTCATGGAAATAGAAAAATATTCAACAACAATGGCTAATTGCCCCACTGGACGACTCTAGCAGAAGCCGTTGTCATGCGATTCGTAAAACATCTATAAGGATTTTGTTGGCGCAGAGTATTCCACTTGCAGATTTATCCATGGCACAACAGACTATTCATCAATAGAAAACATATTGATAATATTGTTGTGACCATGGATTGACCTGTTTCAGGTCGTTGCAAGATTGTCCAAATCGTGTTCACATATCAGATTACCGTGGCGAAAAGCGAATCTCATAAACGATGAAAAAACTAAAAATCTCAGCAGCCGAAATGGTTGCCTCAGCGCGTGAGCGTATTGAGGAAATCGAAACCCCAGACCTCATCACCCTGTTGGAAGACCCTAACGTTGTGGTCGTCGATATCAGGGATATTCGTGAACGTCAGCGTAGTGGATTCATCCCGGGAAGTGTGCATGCACCTCGAGGCATGATTGAATTCTGGGTAGATCCTGATAGCCCGTATCACAAGGAAGTATTTGCACAGGATAAAAAATATGTTTTCCATTGTGCATCGGGGTGGCGCTCAGCCATTACTGTTGCAACACTTCAGGATATGGGCTTTGAAGCATCTCATCTGAAAGAAGGTTTTTCCACTTGGGAAAAACATAATGGTCCTATTGAGTTCCCAGAGAAAAAAGACTGAACGAGACAATCTAATTTCTCATTCGGCGGTTTACGCCCTATTAGCAAACAAACTACAACGTGATTCTAACTACTGTCGCGGCCTGGAGCTTCGTCATCATCTGGTCGACAGGCTTCATCGTCGCCAGACAGATCGCTGACGATGCTGATCCACATCTATTTTTAAGCGTACGTTTTGCAATCGTCGCTATTCTATTCGCACTTTACTGCCGAATTAGCCGCGCAGACTGGCCTGATATACCTGGCACATTGCGGCTTATTGGCGTAGGTGCACTGTTAAGTGGCTTGTATCTCGGACCTGGATTTTGGGCTGTCGGTCAAGGCTTACAGCCCGGTGTCATGGCACTAATTGGCACACTACAACCACCATTAACCGCACTGTTGGCCTGGCGCTTCTTGCATGAAGAACCTTCTCGATGGACTTTCGCTGGCCTGTTTATTGGCATGGTTGGAGTTGCCATGGCGGTTAGTCCAACACTGCAAGGCGATACAGCATCCGGTATAAAAGCTCTACCTCTCATTGTACTGCTGGCTGCCGTGATCAGCATTCTGTCTGTGACTGCGGGGACTTTACTACAACGATCATCGGTCTCAAAAACAAGCATCGCACCTGCCTGCGCGTTGCAAAATGTAGGAGGTTTTCTGGTGGTCGCCATGCTGGCCCTTGCGCTTGGTGAGTCTCGATTGCCCATGGATATAAAGACCTTAGCAGCCTTGACTTACGCTGTGGTTGTTTTATCCATTGGAGGATTTACCTTGCTAATCTGGTTGGTGCGCACAGGAGGTGCAACACGATCAAGCAGCTTGATGTTTCTCGCGCCTCCGCTTGCCAGCATCATCGCCTGGTATCTCTACGATGATCTACTAACGCCCATACAAATCGCTGGCTTCATCGTCACATTGGCAGGCGTCTGGCTTGCCAGAAAATAGATAAATCCTAGCAGTCTGCGTGCTCAGACTGCCCCTTGGAATTGCTCGTAGCCGATAAGTTCTGCCACGCAGGCCCCTAACGAACAGATAGACGGCTCCAGGCAGCGTCTGCATCAATCTTGTACGTTTTCCAGTTTCCATCCGTCCAACGCACCCGTCCACGAGCCGCATAAAACAAATACAGTTTGTCCTCAAATATTTCCCAATGTGTTCCATCAGTTCGGATAAGTCCTTCCTCCAAGCTCAAAGCATTGGCACAATGACCGTTGTAACTGGGTGAATATTGATCTGGATTGGCAGCAAATAGCTCACTACTTTCTTTCGAAGCAAAACGCCACTTAGCACCTTTGTACTCAACGGTATACGTTTTTGCTCCTTCAACAGCGCTTTGCTGCGGGTCTCTTTCTATCTGGTGATAAGCGACTGAATCGTGGCCACCAATGGCAACACTGGAGAAGCGAGACTTCGACACGGGCTCCGCCGCCACTGCAGTAATAGTGAATAACACGCCAATGGCTGCTAACGCGACGACTAATAAACGTCTGGGTAATCTCATGACTCTAGACCTGCTGACTTATCATTGAACATTAAGACGCAGAACATGTAAAAAGGTTTCGCAACCGTTAGACGACCGTACTAGAGCCAGCCCTAGTGCCCCACGCTGCTTATCGGATGAGCACTAGTCACAGCCGTTATGAGCTTTTATCCATACCGCTGTATCGTGAAATACGGCACCACCATTCGGCTTGCCTGGCTCACTACTGATCAATGTATTAATACCCAGACCACCAGCGAAGTCCTTGTTTGGCCAAAGGCTTTCAACAACGATAGTACCCGGTTGAACACCTGCAAACTCTTTGCTCACGAGTGACACTTCTCCCTGAGCATTGCCCAACGTCACCCATTCGCCATCTTGAAGATTGTAGCGCGCAAGGTCGGTTGGATGAATTCGCACAAACGGCTGTTTTTCCACACGCCTACTCGACGGGGTTTCAGTAAAACTAGTATTTAGAAACTGCCTGGCCGGTGCCGCAACCAGACGTAAGGGATATGCCTTGCTTGGTGCATCGATCACGTCCCAGTGATCAGGAAATTCCGGCATACCTTCAAAATGAGGCCCTACCCGACTCCAGTCTGGAGAGAAATGAAAGCGTTTGTCTGGCGTACCAAAGCCTTCCAGGAAATTCGTCTGTTCAAAGGTATCTCTGGAACAGTCGTGCCCACCGCTATCTACCATCGCATTAAAGTCTGGCAAACCGGAAGATTTCAGTAAATCGTCGATCAATTCCTGCTCACTCATGTCAAATCCTGAATGTTCAAGCTTCAAACGCTTCGCCAGTAATTGCAGCACCGAATGATTGCTGCGACATTCTCCAGGTGCTTCTATTAGCTTCCTACCCACCTGCAAATGGGTATGCCCACCAGCGGTATAAATATCGTCATGTTCCAGAAACATGGTTGCTGGTAATACGATATCAGCATATTGCGCAGTCTCTGTCATGAATTGCTCATGTACCACAGTAAATAGATCTTCCCGGGCAAGTCCATCCAGTACACGTCGCGTCTCTGGAGCAACCACAGCAGGGTTTGTGTTTTGAATAAAGAGCGCTTGTACAGCAGGTCCACCCTGCAGGTCATCTGAATTTCCCGTTAGCACATGACCTATTCGAGACTGGTCCATAATGCGAGTATTACAGGCAATAGCGGTGCCTTGAATAGTTGAACGATCGAGCTTGTAGATATCTGCGTTTGCATACAGGGCACCACCACCTTCGTGCTGCCACGCACCCGTCACCGCTGGCAGACAACTCACAGCGTGCATATTGACCGCACCGTTCCGAGACCGGGATAATCCGTAGCCGATGCGCAAAAAACTCTTCTCACTCTGACCATAGAGTCGGGCAAACGCGATTATCTCGTCGACCGTCAAGCCCGTGATTGAAGATGCCCATTCGGGGGTTCGTGTTTTCAAATGATCGCGAAGCTCGTCAGGCCTGTCAGTATGACGAGCCATATAGTCATGGTCTGCGAATCCTTCTTCAAACAATACATGCATAACAGCACAGGCAAGCGCCCCATCAGTACCCGGGCGCAACATAAGGTGCATATCAGCTTTGTCTGCCGTTTTCGTTCTATAAGGGTCAACGACAACAAACTTGGCATCGTTAGATCGCTTTGCCTGTGACACATGATTCATCACGTTGACTTGCGTGCTTACCGGGTTTCCTCCCCAGACTACAATCAAATCGCTCTTGATCATCAGGCGAGCATCACTGCCCTGCTTAAGGCCCGTACCGGCTTTAAAACCCGCATCTGACAAGGCAACACAAAAAGTTGAATGCTGCCGCGAAGTTCCCAAGGCACGACGAAACCGGTCTAAGCCATCACGCTGAACCAGTCCCATCGTACCCGCATAGTGATAAGGCCAAATAGCCTCGTTGCCGTAAGTTTCACCAATGCTATTAAAACGCTCCGTAATAGTGTCCAGAGCTTCTTCCCAACTTACAGGCTCAAACTCTGTTGGCTTACCTTCTCGCGTGGACTGCTTAGATGTCACCCGCTTCAGCGGTGTCATCAACCTATCAGGATGATGTACTCGCTCAGCATAGCGCGACACTTTTGCGCAGATAACACCTTGTGTGTAACTATGGTCTTTTGCACCGTAGACCCGACCAATAGTCGTTTCATTGAGCACTTCAACATCAAGAGCACAGACACTCGGACAGTCGTGAGGGCAGACAGATCGTTGGCGACTGGGTGAATTCATAGTGATGGATCCTAAGTTGCCGTAAAGCAGCCATTGAACAGCTCAATTAGCCTGCTCAGAAAGCTCAGCACGATTGAAAATCATACACCTTTAGAGTAGCAAACTTGCCAAGTCAAAAAGCAACAGATTTCGACGGCAAAAACACTTCGAAATCGCTAGAAAATTCAGTGATAACTATGTTTTAACGTTTCCCAATCACAAAATCGTAATCGGGAAAGCCCGTTACTCCAAGCATCGAAGACCCATCGCCACTAATCCCCAGAGGGTCACCTGAAAAAGGTTTAGGAATCGTGTAAACGTAACTGTCGTCAATGTCCACCAGGAAATTATCTACTACACCCCGCTGCGAGTCCGTTGAACGACTAATGGACCTCAGAAGCAGTCTAGAGCCATCAGCCGAAAAGGCGGTGGCATTGCTGGTAATTGTACCGGGTATGGAGTTGTATACACACTCAGATTCGTCAATGCTGTTGCCACCTTCATCACTGGAGGGACAAGCACGCAATGAGCGACTTAACGATAAATACTGACCCGTCTGGTCGTCATACAACATATAGCCCTTTCTCAGCTTATCAGTATCAGCTATCGCAAAGAAAACAAGAAGCCTACCCGAGGAATCCATAGTTAACGCAGCCCCGCTTTCCAATCCAGCAACAACGGCTGCACTCGGCTGATTCGTTCCTGTTTTCTCGGTAGTGGTTACAAATTGAACCACCGGCCCCGCTCCTTGGTTAATCTCTGCAGATGTAGGAATCTGAGCATATTGTGTCATTCCATCTGATGACATAACGTAACTATAAGGCGGTCTACATGATACTTTTCGAGTAGGAATACAACTACGTTGATCTGCCATTAAACCCAGTGTTCGCCATTCGCCAGACAAGGTATCCCACAATACTGCCCCGACTTGTCGCCGGGTTGCTCCAAACGACTCTATTCCTTCCCACCATTGCCTTGTTAGTACCCACCTACCATCGTCGCTGAATCCTACATCACTGAATAACGAATCAGGCCATTTGGGCGATAGTGCCACACCATCAACGCTCATTCTTAAACTGGGGTAATTAGTCAGACTTGCAGTATTAAAAGTGTATGCGTGAAAGTCTGCAGTTGCACTGAGATAGGGAGTTCCAGTACCTTCCACATAAGAACCTATGAGGACCACATCGCCGTCGGCAGATACCTTTTGGTCAGCTGAAAAACACCTTCCCACTGGCATTAGACTCGTCATGTCAAAGAGAGTCATCTCTTGTTCAGCAAGGTAGCTTACAGATCCACATCCAATGGCAAGCACGGCAATCGGTCGATTATCTGCATTAAACATAACGCGAGTATCGTCGGATAAATACCTGAACATCCAGCTTGCTTCACCCGAATCCGTGTCAATCAAGATAAAGGCCTTGTCATGACCATTGTCACCTTTCACAGGCACACGCACTGTTAATCCGTCCCGAGCCATAATTCCGAAGTACGCTCTATTCAGATCAGACTCAGCCAGCATTGGGTCCAAATCAACAATCAGCGTACTAGAGAATTCAAGATTGCCTTGGAATTCTGGAATAGCCAAGCCAGTTTGAGGTTGCTCTATCACAGAGGGTGCCGTTGGGTCAGAATTTTCACTATCTGAAAGAATGGGGGTAATGGACTGCTCACCACCACACGATATCAAAAGCAGCGTGCTCACTACTATGGCTGAAACAGCATTGATGAGGGACATGGGACGTTAACTCTCATATTCAATTAGAAAATTTTGACTCGACAGACAGTAGCTCATAGTCAAAAGAATATTGCGCAGCAGAATTAGTACCAACCATTCGCTATTTACATAACATCAAAAGGTGCTGTTTAATATGACACCCTTTGGTGTTGTTTAATTTGGAAAAGATGATCTCACCGCTACTGTGACTCAAACACACTATGAATCAGCAGCTACAACAGTCATTTAGGGCCCTCAGCGACGCTACCCGTCGCCAAATTCTTATACAACTCAGCGAAGAAGACCTCACTATTGCTGAAGTTTCAGACAAATTCGACCTATCAAGAACGGCTGTCAGGAAGCATTTGGCCATTCTGGAGGACGGTAACTTGATCACCGTTACACCGCGAGGCAAGGAACGGCTGAATCAGATAAATCCAGAGGGCCTCAAAACGACCTCTGAATGGTTCAACTACTTTAATCAGTTCTGGGACACCAAATTGGAAAGTCTAAAGAGCACCATCGAAAGCACATCACCACTACAGGAAAAGAAAACATGAGTGTTACAGCCAAAAAATATCCATATTCATCAAAGCCCCTTGAGAGGCCGTCTGGTCGTTCCTTGCAGAGGCCAACAGATTGGCAGAGTGGTTTCACCCGGCAGTTGAAAATCTTGAAGAAGGACAGCCCTCCACATTGCTCGGCGATGCCTACCGACCCAGAATCCAGGATGTGCTGAGGGCATGGGAGAGGCGACTCAGGAGACAGGCTTTGGTTTACTCTATGCAATCGACGCCAGATGGGACACACATTTCGAAAAACTGCGTGATGTTGCATTTGCATAGGATTGCCAAAATGCAAAGGTCGCCTATTATGGCGATCTTTGCGTAAAACTCACCACCTCTGTGTTCACGAATGTCGCCGCCCTTCAGGTGCACTAATGCAAGACCACACCGATGTTGAGCAATACTCCTACGCTAATAACAGCACTCTGTTTAACGGCTACACGAGTGCCTAGCCATGATGTTGCTTGAACTGAGACATGCCTTGTGGAAAATATTCCGCGTAGCGAATAGTTACAATAACTTACGTACAAATATTACGATTGTTTCACCCTTAGAAACTAACACTTACTCATGGTGAAACAACCACCTGAAATTGCACTTTTCTTGCTAATAAAGAAGCGTGTCCAATCAAAGTCATAAACTATTAAGCTATCAGCTGTCCGAAGTATTTGCAGTTCAAAAGACCGAATCAGTGCTTTCAATGCATAGCATAAGTCGTTTATACCTAAAGGCTCACCCAATTCCGGCTATCATAAGCATCCTAGATCCCTGCCTTTCTTGTTTTGTATTCCAAGGCAATCGATAGCGTTATTCACTGACCCATCCATTGAGAAGAAGCTTCTATGAATATCCATGAGTACCAGGCCAAGGCGTTGCTGAAAAAATTCGGCGCACCCGTCGCAGATGGCACCCCGATTCTGTCAGCCGATGACATCGAGTCAGCCGTAACCTCCCTACCCGGGCCCGTTTTCGTTGTGAAAAGCCAAATCCATGCTGGTGGCCGCGGCAAGGGAAAGTTCACGGAACTGGCCAGCGACGCCAAAGGCGGCGTTCGTGTCTGCTTCTCACCAGAGGAAGCTATCGCCAATGCTCAAGAGATGTTTGGCAAAACTCTAGTCACTCAACAGACAGGCCCAGCTGGAAAGCAAGTCAATCGCCTCTACATTGAAGATGGCGCCGATATTGATCAGGAACTCTACCTGTCCATTCTGGTTGATCGTGAAAACAGCAAAGTGTCCTTCGTTGCATCCACCGAGGGTGGTATGGACATCGAGACTGTCGCCCACGACACGCCTGAAAAAATTCACACCATCGCCATAGAATCATTGGTCGGCATTACTGACGCTGACGTAGAAAAACTGAACACAGCATTTGGCCTCAGCGGCGCAGCGGCGGAAGACGGCAAAACACTGTTTCCCCTGCTCTATAAAGCGTTTGTCGAAACCGACATGAGCTTGCTGGAAATCAATCCACTGGTGACTCTGAAAGACGGTCATCTGAAAGTTCTTGATGCCAAAGTGTCTTTCGACGGTAACGCGCTTTTCCGTCATCCCGATATCGCTGAACTTCGTGACGAAACAGAAGAAGACGCAAAAGAGATTGAAGCGTCTAAGCACGACCTGGCCTACATTGCTCTGGACGGTGACATTGGCTGTATGGTTAACGGTGCCGGGCTTGCAATGGCTACCATGGACATTATCAAGCTTTATGGTGCCTCGCCTGCAAACTTTTTGGACGTAGGGGGCGGTGCAACTGCTGAAAAAGTAACGGCTGCATTCAAGATCATTACCTCAGATCCTAACGTGAAAGGCATTCTCGTGAATATCTTTGGCGGCATTATGCGCTGTGACGTTATCGCAGAAGGTGTGGTAACAGCGGTCAAGGAAGTTGGCCTCCAAGTACCATTAGTTGTTCGTCTGGAAGGCACCAAGGTGCAAGAAGGCAAAGACATCATCAATTCAAGCGGGCTGAATGTAATCACAGCCGACGATCTGGACGATGCCGCTCAGAAAGTGGTCAAGGCGGTCAAGGGATAAGCAATCATGTCAATACTGATTAATAACGATACTAAAATTCTTGTTCAAGGCCTGACTGGCAAGACGGGTACATTCCATACCGAGCAGGCGCTGGCCTACCACAGCACCCGAATGGTCGGTGGAATCCATCCAAAAAAAGGTGGCACCACTTGGACGGCAAGTACAGGTGATGCCACCGGTACCGAGTTGCCTATCTTTGCTTCTGTAAAAGAAGGCAAGGAAGCAACCGGTGCAGACGCATCTGTGGTCTACGTTCCGCCTGCTGGAGCTGCAGGCGCAATCATCGAAGCAATTGAAGCAGAAATTCCATTGATCATTTGTATCACTGAAGGCGTACCTGTCAGAGATATGGTTGAAGTCAAAGCCCGCCTGCTTGATTCCAACTCGCGATTGGTGGGTCCTAACTGCCCAGGTATTCTAACGCCGAATGCGTGCAAGATCGGCATCATGCCTGGCAGCATTTTCATGAATGGAACAGTCGGGGTTGTATCGCGCTCAGGAACCCTGACTTACGAAGCGGTTTTTCAGACCACTCAAGCCGGTCTTGGGCAAACTACGGCCGTGGGTATCGGTGGCGATCCGGTTAAGGGCACAGAGTTTATCGATGTGCTTGATCTGTTCTTAGATGATGACGAGACGAAGTCCATCATCATGATTGGAGAGATCGGTGGTTCAGCAGAAGAAGAAGCCGCTGAATGGTTAATCGAACAAGCCAAGAAAGGTCGCAAGAAACCAGTCGCAGGATTTATTGCAGGTCGTACGGCACCTCCGGGACGCACCATGGGTCACGCAGGTGCCGTAATTTCCGGCGGTAAAGGTGGCGCAGAAGACAAGATGGCTGCCATGGAAGCGGCAGGCATTGTTGTATCGCCCTCTCCTGCCAAGCTGGGTGAGACCTTACTTATAGCTATTGGCTAGAAGATCGAGTTAGTAGTGGTGCTCCGCTAAAAAGGCGGAGTATTCTGGATTTAGATCAAACCGCTGGTGCGCAAACCTGACGCAGCAGCGGTTTTTTCGTTTAAGAGGCAGTGACTGCTTGCTAAATGCAGTCACCGTTCAATTAAAACCGCGAAGCTATGACGTTACCAACTGGTCTTCGGTTTTAGATACACGGCAAGCCGCAAACTTGAATTCAGGAATTTTTCCGTAAGGATCAAGTGCCGGATTCGTCAACGTATTTGCAGCCGCCTCTACATAGGCAAACGGCACGAAGATCATATCCTCTGCAATCGCCCTATCGGCTCTAGCCATAATGCTGATAGCCCCACGACGCGTCTCTACCGTCATCATCTCCCCCGGTAGTATTCCCAAACGGCGTAGCGTTTTAGGATGCATTGACGCATTCGCTTCAGGTTCAGCCCAATCCAACACTGATGAGCGTCGTGTCATGGAACCCGTATGCCAGTGCTCTAGCTGCCGCCCTGTCGTTAATATCATAGGATACTCTGCATCAGGCACTTCAGCCGGTGCGGTCACCTGCGCTGGAGTGAATCGTGCGCGCCCATCCAGTCTTGGAAATCCATCGCCAAACACAATCGGTTGACCAGGATCTTCAGGAGAGAGTGATGGGTAGGTAACCGCTGTTTTTTCCAGTCGTTCCCAAGTGATATTGTCGAGTGAATTCATGGACAACTTCATCTCTGCGAAGACTTCTTTCGGATGCATGTAATTCCACCCAAGGCCAAGTCGTTTCGCAAGCTCAACGGTAATCCACCAATCTTCCTTAGCCTCTCCTGGCGGTGCAACCGCTGGTCGGCCCATTTGCACCTGACGATTCGTATTAGTCACCGTGCCGGTCTTTTCAGCCCAGGCAGAAGACGGCAAGATGACATCAGCGTAATTGGCAGTTTCTGTCAGGAATATATCCTGGACTACAAGATGTTCAAGCTTGGCTAGTGCATCCCGTGCGTGCTCCACATCTGGATCAGACATGGCCGGGTTTTCACCCAGCACATACATACCGCGTATATCGCCGGCATGAACAGCATCCATAATTTCGACCACTGTCAAACCCTTCTGGCTAGCGATGTTATCCGAACCCCAGATTTCATTGAATGCTGAACGCACACCATCATCTGTGACCGACTGATAGTCAGGAAGGAACATGGGTACAAGGCCTGCGTCTGAGGCGCCCTGAACGTTGTTCTGACCACGCAACGGATGCAAGCCTGACCCCGAACGCCCCGTCTGGCCACACATCAGCGCTAGCGATATTAGGCAACGAGAATTATCCGTACCGTGAATATGCTGTGAGATTCCCATACCCCAGAAAATCATCGCGGCCTTTGCGTTGGCAAAGGTTCTGGCAACGTCGCGAAGCACCGACTCTTCAATACCGCAAAGTTTTGACATTTTAGCAATAGGGAATGTGACAACATGCTCCTTCATTGCTTCCCAGTTTTCAGTAAAGTCTGCGATGAATTTCTTATCGTACAGCTCTTCCTCAACGATGATATGCATGATGGCGTTAAGCATGGCCACATCCGTTCCTGGGCGGAACTGCAACATGTGTGAAGAATGTCGCTTCAGTCCTTGCCCACGAGGGTCCATGGTGATGAGCTTGCCACCACGCTTTGCAAACTGCTTAAAGTAAGTTGCCGCGACCGGATGGTTCTCTGTCGGATTAGCTCCAATAACAATGGCAACATCGGAATTTTCTATTTCGTTAAACGTCGCTGTTACAGCACCTGAGCCCACGTTTTCCAAGAGAGCTGCGACCGATGATGCATGACACAAGCGCGTGCAATGATCCACGTTATTGTGACCAAAACCTTGGCGAATCAATTTCTGAAACAGATAGGCCTCCTCATTGGAGCATTTAGCAGAACCAAACCCAGCTACTCTCTCACCCGTATCGTCACGTAAGCTGGACATACCGTTAGCGGCTGCATCCAGAGCCTCATCCCAGCTCGCTTCGCGAAA
>JBLIIE010000049.1:0-31358 GCA_047634635.1 Granulosicoccus sp.
CCATACTGACAAGTGCTGACGCTTCACGGTATCCAGGAATTTTCTCACCACTATCGGTATAGATGAGCGGTGTACCTCGTAGCCCAAGACGCTCAGCAAGTGCAACATGCTCTTCAATGGGGTTCGAACATGATTTGGCTTCGATCCTTCCACCAGCCTTTGCATTGGTCATCGCCTCTAGCGGATCGTCTGCACACCAGACACTCTCTAGGTCTTTGTGTCCTTGTGAACCAATTCCAGCACGTGGAAACATGAGGTATCGGACTCGAATGCCCTCTTCGAGCAAGGTATCGATCTCCGCATGCATACGTCTACAGTACCCACAACTGATGTCAGTGAACACCGTGATCGATCGTGTAGATGCTTCCTCTGGCTCGTAAATGAGCATGTTTTTCTCATCCACTCCTTGGATGAGTCCCATATGTATACTACCGAGGCGGCTTTCGGTCACGTTAAGACGGTCTTCTAGCCGAATCAGGCTGCCATCGATAAGATACTCTGCAGATTCATCGATGTAATAAATACGACCATCTGACACCACTTCATATAGCCCTGGAAGTTGCGTCGCAGTTAGGCTGCTCACAACAAAGCCTGGCAGTCGATCCGTTATACGTTCACCAATTTCATCGATGGTCGATTCAGCAAAGGTAACTGCACTGCCAAGTAACGCCCCAAGTAGTAAGAATACAGATGCCATTCTTGAGTAACCGATCATAATTTGCGGGAATCCTTTTTTGCCGACCCTATTGAGGTCAGATGATGCCGTAGAGTTCAACTATACGTCAGAAAACCGCCTGTCACGCCATTATCCCCGAGGATGATGACTCTGATGCATAGCTTTGAGCCGTTCAAGCGCAACGTGCGTGTAAATTTGAGTTGTTGAAAGACTACTATGCCCTAGCAGAAGTTGCACCACCCTTAGGTCAGCATCGTTATTGACCAAATGAGTAGCAAATGCATGTCTCAAAACATGTGGTGACAATGGGATGCGAATACCTGCAGTGAGGCCATGAGCTTTTATCCTATACCAGAACGCTTGCCTGCTCATAGCTGAGCTTCTATTTGACAAAAACAGGGCATCCGTCTTACTTCGCATTAAGGATGGCCTCCCATGTTTGACATACCGCTGCAGCCAATGCACCGCAAGATCGCCAATGGGCAGCATTCTCTCCTTATTACCCTTCCCCCAAACACGTAGCACACCTTGCTGAATACGAACCTGATCGACAGTCAACGTCACAAGCTCTGAAACCCGTAAACCGCATCCATACAGTAATTCGAGCATCGCCCTGTCTCGCAAACCGATGATCTCCTCTGTGTCAGGCGCTTCCAACAGCGCAGCTACTTCAGATTCTGTGAGTACTTTAGGCAACGGTCTTCCTATACTCGGAGAACGCACCAACGCAGTTGGGTCTTCCTTGAGTAATCCTTCTCTGATGCACCAGCTATAAAAACGCCGGAGTGCGGATAGGAGTCTCGCAGCACTACGTGCACTACTACCGTCTTTCACACGACCAGCAAGACAATGCATCACGTCACTTCTATTTACGTCCAGAAGCTGAGGGGAACTTGAGCGCATTGAGGCTGCAAATAATCGGATATCACGATTATACGCGATGATTGTGTGCGAACTCAGACCGCGCTCTACAAGTTGGCTATCAGCAAATCTGGACAACAAACCACTATCGTTATCAGACAAAGTTGCCGGAATTTTTCTGAATCTATCGCGCGAAGTCGTCGACTTGGCGTTAGCATACGGTTTGCCCATGCTTGAAGGATACACATGAACTTGCCAACACGTGCTGATTGCGATGCAGATCCCGATGCAATTTCTATTACAGAAGCTCGCACACGCATATCAAACACTTTGCCCATCATGGCAACAAATGAACTCCTAAGCTGCAACTCAGCCTATGGCAGGGTTTGCGCAGAAGACGTGTGTTCACCCATCTCAGTTCCTCCTTTTCGTGCATCAGCTATGGATGGATATGCCGTTCGATGTGCGGAGACCCAATTGAACCTACCGATACTGGGACAATCATTGGCTGGACACCCAGGTCCGGATAGTATGCCAGCAGTAAGCTGCCAACGAATAACAACGGGCGCCAGAGTACCCGATGACGCCGACGCCGTTGTTCAGCAAGAGAACACAGAAAAGGTCGGTGATTCTATTGCGATTAAAAAAACTCCAAAGTCAGGTTTAAATATCCGACTACCTGGATCTGATAGCCAGGCTGGCACACTTTTAATTAGGGTCGGCACTCTTTTGGGAGCAGCGCAACTTGCACTGATGGCAGCCCATGGCTTAGAAAAAATCCGGGTACGTAAGCAACTTCATATTGCCTTGTTCTCAACAGGTGACGAACTTGCAGAACCACAACAAGGTCTGAAACCCGGGCAAATATATGACGCGAACAGACCACTATTAAATGCCATGTTTACCTGCCCTGCTATTCGTATCACTGATCTGGGAATTTGCGGTGATACAGAGCTGGACATAGAGTCGATACTTATAAAAGCAAGGGATGCAGATCTAGTCATATCCAGTGGTGGCGTATCCGTTGGAGATGCCGATCATGTACGCGCAGTTCTGAAACGTTCTGGTCGAGTCGATATATGGAAAATAGCCATGAAACCAGGCCGGCCACTTACCTTTGGTTTCAGTCACGCGAACCAAGCCTACTTCGGTTTACCCGGAAACCCGGTTTCAGCCGCGCTAACTGGGCTACTTTTTGTAAAGCCGGCAATACGCACAATGCTAGGTATGCCTCCACTAGAGAACCCACCCATTCAACTCCCACTAAGCGGCAAGATCAGTAAGTTGCCAGGCCGAGTTGAATTTCAACGAGCCACCATGCACAGGGATGAGCACGGACTATGGCAGGTTGTCACGACTGGTTCGCAAGACTCTCACGTACTCACTTCACTGCACATGGCGAATTGTCTCATCGAGTTACCCTTAGAATCTTCTGGGGCAAGTTCAGGTGACATTGTGCATGTTATTCCGTTTACACATTTCTCCGATGGAATACTGTGACCGAATCAATCGCATCAGACGTGCCAGTACAAATCGGCTTGCTGAAGCTTTAATGGCAGTTAACCGTGGACATAAAAAAGGGCGGCCAAAGCCACCCTTATCTATACTCGGTGAAGGTAATCGCCACCCCGAAGACATCTGTACGTCATCCTGGAGGAGCAAAACTTCAAAACCAATCAATAGATATTGATTAGCTCTTTTTAGCGCGAGCCTTTTTCTTGCTACTTGCCTTCTTCTTACCAGCTGCTTTCTTCTTACCAGCTGCTTTCTTTTTACCAACCGCTTTTTTCTTGCCAGCTGGCTTCTTCTTGCTTGCTGCCTTCTTTTTCCCGCTAGCTTTCTTTTTGCTTGCTGCCTTTTTCTTACCAGCTACTTTCTTTTTGCCGCTAGCTTTCTTTTTACTTGTTGCTTTTTTCTTGCCCGCTACCTTCTTCTTGGTTACGCGCTTCTTGCTTACAGCCTTCTTTCCAGCTGCTTTTTTCTTGCTAGCAGCTTTCTTCTTGCTAGCCACCTTCTTTCCAGCCGCCTTCTTCTTCGTCGCGCGCTTCTTACTGCTTGCTTTTTTCTTTCCGGCCTTAACAGGTTTAGCTGCCGTAGGTTTACTGATACGAGCCATGGTTTAACTCCTGACTATGATTTGAAGATCAAAAAAACAGGAGCCATGACACCAGCACTCCCTAACAGTCGGATCGACTGTTACTCCGTAATCGACATTGTGATAATCAGTTCAAGTTCAAAAAACTAAACTTCCCACTTCCAATGCCGGACTAAAATCTGACTTGATACAAACTTAAGTCTGTCAAAAAACTTAGTGATAAGTTATGCCAATCAAGCTATATAGGGTTCATTGTCCACATAGTGCATAACTATTTCAACTGCAACTTACAATTCAATTAAAAATAAGTTACGAAAACCTATAAATAATGCTATGAAATTAGTATGTAAAAATCAATTTCATGGTTATCGCACGTGTCGTGCCTGTTTTCGTTTTCCCTTCGTATACAGTGTAATAACACTTTAAAACCCGTAAACATGCCAAACAATCCAACAGCAGTCTCTTTGTTATTACGACGAATTGCTGCGTTTTTTTATGACTGTCTTTTGTTAATTGCAATTTTTTTCCTCATCACATCAATCGCTATAGCGTTCAATAACGGGCAAGCAGTCCAACATCCCGGCTTTTATATTGGACTTTATCTCTTTGCATTCTTCTTCTTTGATTGGTTTTGGAGACACGGTGGGCAAACCTTAGGCATGCGCGCATGGCGACTGAAAGTAGAAGGCGTTGATGGTGAATTAATCACTTTCAAACAGAGTGCGATGCGCTATTTTTCAGGTTCTATTCTGTTCGGTATCTCACTGCTTTACGCCCTGATATCCACCGAATCACAGGCCTTACACGACACGATAAGCAAAACCAAAATTACCCGCAATTACAACTAGTTACGCTACTTAAACCCACTATCTCTAGTGGCTCCGCAGCATGTCTTGTCCGCTAAGTGGTGCGTTTAATTCCAACTATTGCGACGCCTAGAAAACACAGTAAAGGCAGCAACGCACTGAACGCCGGAGACAGACCATTTGCCAACGCGAGTTGCGTTAATACTTTATTCAACAAAACGTAAACAATGCCCAACATAATGCCAACAAATATCTTCTGCCCTGCTCCACCCGAACGTTGAGAAGCAAATACAAAGGGCAGTGAAAGCATTAGCATAACCAACGTCGACAACGGACTAGCTATCTTTACCCAGAAAGCCAACTCGATGCGTCTACTGTCGAGTTGGTTATCTTTTAAGTACTCTATTTGATCATAGAGATGCATTGCCGATAAACTTTCCGGTGACACCGAGATACTTTTTAATAATTCCGCACTAACAAGATCAGGGACTTCCTTTAGAGAGTCTAATTCATTGGAAGTGACATTATTCCGACGGACAAAATCTTTCCAAGCCATATTTTCAATTTGTTCATTACTTACACCTGCATCATTCAAGAGCGTTATCTCGATATCTTCGAGAAGCCAATCGTCATTAACGAGGCTTGCACGAGCTGCACTCATTGCCATCTGTAGTGAGTTGTTATTGAATTGATGAACAGTCACCTCCAACAATGTATAGTCCGGCATCACTGTGCCAATGTTCACAAAGCGGTCAGCTGATTTTAGCCAAAGACCTCTTGAACCTTTCACAGATAGTCTTTTTTCAAGTGCAGTCAGTCTGAGTTCTTCTGCTATCTGCTCTGCTTTGGGCATGATCGTCTCCCCCACTAAAGCAATCAAAAACATAAGCCCGATTCCAGTGACTACTACCGCTCGGATTATGCGGCCACCAGAGATACCTGCAGCCCTCATGACAGTCAACTCGCTATTGGATGCCAATGCACCTAAACCCAGCAAGCTGCCCAGCAATACTGCAGGAGCAAATAATAGATAGGCTTTACCGGGAATAGTCAAAAAGACATATTGAGCAGCATTAAGGATTGTGTAATTTCCCTTACCAACATCATCCAGTTCACCAATGAATCCGAAAATACTGGCTAACGTTACTAGCGTCATCAGGACCAACAAGCTGGTCACCAGAATCGAACGCCCTATGTAACGATCTAGAGTACCGAACATCATGTGGACTCTGCAGATGAAGGCACAACCTTCGGCGTGGATGACTTAAACAGCCATTTCCAGCCTACACGTCGAGCGAGTAGCCACACTATGAGTAATCCAACTGCGATATGCACGGGCCATAGGCCGAGCCAGGATGGAACAGTACCTGCCGCTATCCACTTTCTCATCAGTACGAGTAGATTTGCGTAAGGAATGTAGATAAGAATAGCGACGGCAATTTTTCCAAACCTACCCTCTCTTGGTGATGTGTAGCTAAGCGGCACTGCCAGCAAAGCAAGCAGTAAGGCCGCCAAGGGAATCGATATTCTCCACTGAAGCTCTGCCTGATCGGCAACGTCATCAGTCCCCCAAAGCTCACCAAGTGTTTTACCTTTCAATATCAAGCGGGGCTCTCCAGTGCTTTGGCGAGGTCGCAAGATACCCTGACGTTTGAACTCCGTAATTGTGTATTCCCCATCTCCGGGTTGCCCAACGCTCGTCTGGCCATCCGTAAAAATCAGGTATTCGTCTCCAGTCTCGAGATCCAACTGATAAGTAGCTATTCGGGCAGAGTCTACAGCCGGCAAGTTATTGCCTTTTTGGCGATACATGAAGACATCATTAAACTGAGTTCTGTCAGGGTTACTTTGATGCGCAAAGAAAACAGAATTCCCATCAGTGGACTCGATAAATTTCCCGGGAGTAACCAGACTCAACGCTGATTGATCGCGAATTTGCTGCTTCAAAGTCTGCTCGTAGCGAGCTGCCCAAGGTGAGGCAAACACGGTCAGCATGGATATCATGACTACACCTATCAGTCCGATCAAAGCAGTCGGGCGCAGCAGATCACCCCAGCTAACGCCGCAGGCATGCATCACCGTCATCTCGTTATCACGATAGAATCGGCCGTGAGCCAGCAAAATTCCAAGATACAGCCCCAGAGGAATAAGCGTGACCAACAGGTTAATGGATTTGACGCCGACGAGAATAAGGAGCATGTCAGCTTGTATGACACCTTCTGTTACGCTCGATAAGCTTCGTCCAAGGACGTTGCCAATCATTATTACCAATAGCACGACTAACACGGCTAAGCAGGTAAGTAACATCTCCTTTATCAGGTAACGATCAAGTATGCGCACGCGAATTATGGTTTGAAGTGAATGGAAAAATCTAACTACTACCTGTAGACAGTACACTAACAGTCCAAATCAGCGAACGGGACCCTTAGTTCGTAAAACACAGTCAGTGCAGAACGGGTTCCGCTAGATTCTTTAATGCCAGCTAGGAGATTTATAGCCCATGGAAATCAAAGTCACCGCACGATTCCCAAAAATCATCTTAAATGCTTGCCAGATTTTCTTCTTGTTCAGTGACGGAAAACTAAAGGGTGCTGCTCGCAAAGTCGATGCAGGATCAGGTAATGCGATCAAAACAGTCATAAAAAATGAGGATTTTTCGGGAGTATGTGGGCAAACACTTGTCTTACATGCAGTGACGGGATCCACAACCGATCGCGTTATGCTCGTTGGACTAGGAGATCGTGCAAATGCATCCAGTGAGCAGTGGTTCGAGGCGTGTGCTGCAGCCGCTACGGCACTCTGTGCTACCCCTAGTGCCATTGGCATTAGCGATTGCTTGATGAGTTGCCCTATTGATTCAATGAGCATGGATGAACAAGCATCGCATTTTACTTGTGAGCTTATTAAATCTACCTACCTATTCGATCTGCACGACGGCAAAAACACCCCTCGTGGCAAAGCGCTCAAGCAATTTTTCCTCAGTGTCGACAAAAGTTCGATAAATGCCGCTGCAAACGGTGCAATGCAGGGTGTGGCGATCGGGCACGGAATAGCAGTTGCTAAAAATTTGGGTAACCTTGCGCCGAACATCTGCACGCCTGAATATCTTGCCAACAGCGCAGATGCCATGGCGCAGCAGTTTGAAAACATCAGCACCACCGTACTCGAAGAGTCAGACATGGAAGCGCTCGGCATGGGCGCTCTGCTTGCTGTTTCACGTGGTAGTCGACGGGCCGCCAAACTTATTGTCATGAATTACCAGGGTCGTAAACGTGCAGGCTCTCCTATTGTGCTTATCGGTAAAGGCGTTACGTTTGACGCAGGTGGGATTTCGATCAAACCTTCAGCCGCAATGGATGAGATGAAATTTGATATGTGTGGCGCCGCGAGCGTATTCGGTGCAATGCAAACTGTGGCTGAGCTATCACTCAATCTCAATATCATTGGTATTGTTGCTGCCGCCGAGAACATGCCCGGAGGTGATGCTGCTCGGCCTGGTGACGTTGTAACCTCCATGTCAGGGCAGAGTATTGAAATCCTGAATACAGATGCCGAAGGTCGATTGGTGCTTTGTGACGCACTTACCTATGCAGAACGATTCAAACCCTCTGTCGTCATTGATATTGCAACCCTAACGGGGGCCTGTGTGGTCGCGCTAGGGGATGTCGCCAGCGCAGTCATGGGCAACCATCAAGATACTATCGACGCACTTCTAAGTGCCTCTAAGAAAAGCGGTGATCATTGCTGGCAACTTCCGCTACTGCCAGCCTATCAAAAGCAACTCGCGTCGAATTTCGCCGATATGGCTAACATCGGTGGTTCAAAAGCAGGAGCCATCACAGCGGGATGCTTTCTTTCGCGATTCGCCACCACGATGAACTGGGCGCACCTTGATGTTGCAGGCACCGCATGGAATAGTGGCGCTGCCAAAGGTGCAACGGGCCGTCCTGTCCCCTTACTCATGCAATATATTATAGATAGGGCAGAAGAAACGTAGTTTCGCGCAGCCTCTTTTTCATTAACGACTTGCCTACACCATGACCCGAATCGATTTCTACGTACTCTCTAGTAACGATCTTATGGAACGCCTACAGCTCATTTGCAAACTGTCAGAAAAAGCCATTGGCCAAGCGCAAAAGGTCTTCATTCATAGTGATTCTGAGGAAGAGTTGAAACAACTTGATCACACATTGTGGGACTTTCGGCCAATCAGCTTTGTGCCTCATAAACTACTACCACAAGGCTATGTTACCAGTGCGCTGGACAACGAAGCAGTACATCTGTCGTGCGATGAGCCCGGAGCAGATCGGACGATTCTGATCAATTTGGCAAATGAAGTCCCAACATTCTTCAGCCGATTCGAACGGACGCTGGAAATCATTAACGATGAATCCAGGATCAAGGCAACGGGCCGTGTAAGGTACCGCTACTATCAACAAAGAGGGTATCCCCTGCACCATCATAAAATGTAGACCTACACTTGAAAGAAGGCTGAATAGATCAGTTTTTTAATAAACAAGTAGTGGAGTTATGAAAAAAGTTTCACATTATGCTCGATCACGCTTAGCGAGCCGCCCTGATTTGCCGAGCTGAAGTACACTATGGGCATGGAAAAAACATACAATCCGCAGAGTATCGAAGAACGCTGGTACTCCACTTGGGAAGAAAACGGCTACTTCGCGCCACAAGGCGATGGCGACCCCTACTGCATTATGATTCCACCACCCAATGTGACGGGAACATTGCATATGGGTCATGCGTTTCAAGACACCATTATGGATGCTCTTATTCGCTACCACAGGATGCTGGGTGACAAAACCTTATGGCAGCCCGGGTGCGATCATGCAGGCATTGCCACGCAGATGCTGGTCGAGCGCAAACTCAACCGGGAAGGCAAAACTCGTCACGATCTAGGCAGAGAGGCATTCCTTGAAAAAGTCTGGGAATGGAAAGAAGAATCTGGTGGCACCATTTCCCAACAGCTCAGACGCTTGGGAACCTCTCCAGACTGGTCTCGTGAACGCTTCACTATGGATGAAGGAATGTCCAAAGCAGTCACCGAAGTATTCGTCAAGCTGCATGCTGACGGCCTAATTTACCGCGGTAAACGTCTAGTTAACTGGGATCCCGTTCTGCACACTGCCCTGTCTGACATCGAAGTCCTGAGCGAAGAAGAAAACGGACATCTCTGGCACTTTCGCTATCCCCTAACAGATGGATCAGGTTCGTTAGTCGTTGCAACCACACGACCTGAGACCCTGCTTGGTGATACCGCGGTAGCGGTGCATCCAGACGATGAGCGATTTGCAGCCTTGGTCGGAAAAACAATCACGCTGCCGTTAGTCGGTCGAGAAATTCCAATAGTCGCAGATGACTATGTTGATCCGGAATTTGGATCAGGTTGTGTAAAAATCACACCCGCACACGATTTCAACGATTACGCGCTGGGACAACGACATGATCTTCCCGTCATCAATGTACTCACCGATGATGCCTCACTGAATGATTCTGTCCCAGAATGCTACCAAGGGCTGGATCGTTATGAGGCGCGCAAAGTTATCGTAGCCGATATGGACAAAGCCGGCTTACTGGTCGAAGTCAAAGATCACAAGTTAATGGTACCTCGGGGCGATCGATCAGGCGCCGTGGTCGAACCTTACATGACCAATCAGTGGTATGTGGATCTGACTCGCAAGGTTCAGGAGGACGGTCGTCCTGGGGGACATACTGCTATTACGCAACCGTCTCTCGATGCAGTTGCCGATGGTAGAATCAATTTTGTTCCAGGAAATTGGGCGAATACATACAATCAGTGGCTTGGCAACATTCAGGATTGGTGTATCAGTCGCCAAATCTGGTGGGGACATCGTATTCCTGCTTGGTACGATGACGCAGGTAACATCTATGTAGGCAATGACGAAGCTGCAGTTCGCTCACAGCACGGGCTCTCTGAAGAATTGGTGCTTCGGCAAGATGAAGATGTCCTAGATACTTGGTTTTCATCTGCGCTCTGGCCATTCAGCACACTCGGCTGGCCTGAAAAAACCGAAAGTCTGAAAACTTTCTACCCCGGATCAGTACTGGTTACCGGTTTTGATATTATTTTTTTCTGGGTTGCGCGTATGGTGATGTTTGGTACCCGTTTCATGGATGGTGAAGTACCGTTTAAAGATGTCTACATGCACGGCCTAGTAAGAGATTCCTTAGGACAGAAAATGTCCAAGTCTAAGGGCAATGTACTCGACCCTCTCGATATCATCGACGGCATCGATCTCGAATCACTGGTTCTAAAGCGCACCACTAATCTGATGCAAGACCACAAAGCCGCTGAGATTGAAAAGCAGACTCGTAAAGAATTTGCCGATGGCATTCCTGGTTTTGGAACTGATGCACTTCGTTTTACATTCGCATCCCTGGCCTCCAACGGACGCGATATCAGATTCGATATGAAACGGGTTGAGGGCTACCGAAACTTCTGTAACAAGCTATTCAACGCAACTCGATACGTACTCATGAACACGGAAGGATTAGATCCAACCAATATTCCTGAAGAGCTCAATCCAATCGACCGCTGGATAATATCCCGTTTACAACATACCGAAGCAGCCGTCGCTTTACACATAAATGAGTATCGCTTCGATCTTGCTGCAACCGCTCTATATGAGTTTATCTGGAATGAGTACTGCGATTGGTACTTGGAAATGGCAAAACCGATATTAACAGGTGATGCCAGCGATATAGAAAAACAAGCTACTCGTGTCACTCTGGTAGGAGTGCTGGAAGCCACGTTGAGACTGGCACATCCTTTCATGCCGTTCATTACCGAAGAACTATGGCAACAAGTGGCACCATTGGCTAATAAGTCCGGCCCGACCATTTCCCTGCAGCCCTACCCTATCAGCGAAGACTCTAAAATTGATGAGCAGGCGCTTGCAGAAATCGAGTGGGTCAAACAAGTCGTGATGGGAGTTCGCCGCATCCGCTCCGAAATGAAAATCAACCCAGGCAAACGCCTTCCGTTAATACTCTCGCAAGCCAACTCTGCTGACCTTGAACGCCTTGGAAGACACGAAGCGTTACTGGTGTTTGTTGCTCGATTGGACACCATAACGGTGCTTGAGAACGATGACGATGCACCTGAATGCGCGGTGGCCTTGGTAGACCACCTGAAATTAATGATTCCTATGGCGGGGCTAATCGATAAGGGTGCAGAGCTGGCCAGACTAACCAGGGAAACTGAGAAGCTCACTACAGAGGTTGCACGCCTGAGCGGTAAATTAGGGAACCCGGGGTTCACGGCCAAGGCACCTGCAAAAGTTGTCGAGATCGAGCAGCAAAAACTCAGCGATGCACAATCCTCTTTAACAGAACTTGAGGCTCAGCGCGTTCGAATAGCAGCACTTTAAGGGAATAACTACGACGGGCCCTTAAGCCCGTCGAGCATTCAATACGTCAACTGGTTACGATCAGGAACTGCACAATCAACCAGATTACAAGCAGCAGCAGCAGGGTGCCAACCACACCACCCACGATGAAATGGATCGGCTTGCCGTGGTTGAAATCACGCTCTTTATTTTTGCTTGACTGAACACCAATCATCGCTGCAGCGACACTCTGAACCACGTTCCAGAATCCAGTCCCAGACCTTTCATTGGACTCAGACACTAGTGGCTTACTCGACTCAGCTTCCGATGATTTTGACAATCGTGACTCTTGCTCACTATCAGTCATTAAAAACGAAAACCGAATTTTGCTGAATACGTACGAAAATCACCAGTTCGATCAATTTCAAGCGTTAGCGCCACACCCAGACTGATGGTGACCCCCACATACAATTTAGTCTGATCAAAACTCTCTTTTGTCAGTGCACCCAAGTTATTCGGAGTCACCGATGATTTGACGATCCCTGCGCCTACATAAGGTGTGAAAATAATGAAGCCTTTGGATGCCGTAATCTCCAAAGCAGAAGATGACATATCAATTTCGGATAACCCCGCAAGTATCGCGTGACTTGCTCGAACACCAACGGAGGGGGTTACTGCCCCGCCTGACAGCAAAGCATAACGAAGCTCACCAGATATCACCGTGATGTCAGTGTCAGGGACTACGCTAAGCGCAGCACCAACATCCAGCCCAAACGGTAAACCCTTATTCACATGAATCCTTGGAACAAAGATTTCCGGGGTTCCAAAATCACCGGAACTGGCCTCATCGAACAAAGCTTCATCGATTTCGGTTGACGACAGTTCAAGCCCAATATCAAACCCAATAAGCCCCAATGGCTCGGCTGGCCCAACTGCCTTGTAGTGGATCGCAGCTGCCAAGTTTTCCGAAAGCCGTAGAAAATTTGCCTGACTCAACGCTTCCAAGGAATCAAGGGATGCCGCCTGCACAGATGTTGGCAACAATGTGCCGAACACCAATCCCACAACGCAGGCTTTTAGTTTCATGCCGTAACGCATATTGATCACTCCGAGTAGATCGCTAGTTATTATTGTTAAATGTAGCTTGTTCTAGCACTTCCATACTCTCAAGTAACCGTTCTTCAATCATTTCCATAGTTTTTCGAGCATTGACCTCCTTGTCAAGAAGCTCAGTCAACGATTTTTTGTTGATTTCCTCATAAATAGCTTCAACACCAAGCTGTTCACGAATCTGTGCCAATACACCCTCAGCTTTCACCAATGCTCTTTCATCCTGAGTTACCTGCTTGGTAAAAGGTGCTAACCGTGCTCGCCGCTCAGCATTTTCACGCTTCTGTTGCCGCCGATCTGTCTGAGAGGCAACCACCGTGGTATTTGAAGACGCGAGCTGCTCACCTGCCTGCTTCGATGACACACCTTCCTTGTCATCAGCAACCTGCTGCCTCCTTGCAGCAAGCCACCGTGCGTAACCATCCAGATCATCTTCAAAGGGCTGGAGAGAGCCCTCAGCAACCAACCACAAGGAATCAACCACCGAACGCAACATGGTTCTATCATGCGAGATGACCAACAATGCACCTTCAAATGAGACCAGCGCATCAGCGAGAGCTTGGCGCATAGTGATATCTAAATGGTTAGTCGGCTCATCCAGCAAAAGAAGATTAGGTCGTGAGTGAACAATCAGAGACAGAGCTAATCGCGCACGTTCTCCCCCAGATAAAGTTTCAGCTGACTGCAAAGCTTGATCTCCCTGGAAACCGAAAGTACCTAGAAATGTGCGAGCCTCACCTTCGCTCAAACTCGGATCATAGGATTGCAAAGCCTGTAACGGCGAATGGTCACCGCGCAGCTGATCAACCTGATGCTGTGCAAAGTACCCAATTTTTAACCGTTGAGCTGGTATTCTTGTGCCTTTTTGTGGGACGAGATCTCCGACCAAAGCTTTTACCAGTGTTGACTTACCTGCACCGTTAACACCTAACAAGCCAATACGATCACCACTCTGTACAGACATTTTTACATTTTTTAATACCGTTGTCTCGTCATAGCCTAAGTCACACCCTTGCAGTACAACAAGAGGACTAGGCGTTGCTTCAGGCGTTTTAAAACCAAAACGAAACGGAGATTCTATGCGTACTGCTTGGGTCTCACCCATTCTTTCGAGCATTTTCAAACGGCTTTGAGCCTGTCGGGCTTTGGTGGCCTTGGCGCGAAATCTGTCAACAAAACTCTGTAGTTCCTTACGCCTGGCCTGAGCCTTTTCGTGCGCAGCTTGTTGATTTCCCAAACGCGCTGCTCGCCATCGCTCGAACGCTGTGTAGTTACCAGTCACTAGAGTGGCAGTTTCAGTTTCGATATGCAGGGTATTGTTGGTTACTGTGTCCAGAAACTCACGATCGTGAGAAATAAGAATCAAAGTTCCTTCACGTTGACGTAGCCACGATTCAAGCCATAAAACAGCATCCAGATCCAGGTGATTAGTAGGTTCATCCAGTAATAGCAGCTCATTCGGACTCATTAGGGCTTGCCCTAAATCTAATCGCATTCGCCAGCCACCAGAAAATTGAGACACAGGCCAGCCATGCTGGGACGTTCTAAATCCCAATCCGTTAAGTAGTGCGCCTGCCCGTGATTGCACTGTATAACCACCGGCCTGATCCAGATCAGCTAATAAATTAGCGAGTCTCTCCCCATCATTCTCACCACAATTGTCAATACCTGCTTGTACAGCCCGCAGCTTTTGATCACCATCCACTACATAATCCAATGCAGACCTCGTAGACGCTTCGGTTTCCTGAGCAACATGAGTAATACCCACATGTTGCTGCAGAGATATTGAACCACTATCAGGTTCCAACGTCCCCTGAATCATTGCAAACAGACTGGATTTCCCACAGCCATTTGCGCCCGTGAGACCGACTTTTTGTCCAGCGTGAATGACGCAAGTAAGATCGGCAAAGAGCACCTTGCCGTCGCGTCTGCACGCAATTTCATTAAAACTAAGCATGGGTAGAAGTTTACGCGGTACCGAGTCGACAGCGGGTAATAACTGTTCTGCTATTATCGCAATCAGAGAAAGAAATCACCATCGAGGAAAGTCCTGTGATTAGTAAACCCTTGCAAATATTTTTTGCCCTGAGCGCCCTTCTGGTGCTAAGTGGGTGCGGTATTAATAACATCCCAACATTTGATGAAGCCCTAAATGGTCGTTGGAGCGAAGTACAAAATCAATACAAACGTCGTGCAGACCTCGTGCCGAATCTAGTCAGCACCGTCGAGGGATTTGCAACTCAAGAACGCGAAGTTCTTCTGCAAGTCACTGAAGCTCGCACTCGAGTGTCTCAAATGAGCATTTCTCCTGAAATGTTGAGTGATCCATCGGCTTTCGAAGCGTTTCAAGCAAATCAAGGTGCTTTGACATCTGCGTTGCAGAAACTGATGGTCGTTGTTGAGGCGTACCCAGACCTGAAATCCAATCAGAATTTTCTTGCTTTACAGCAACAGCTGGAAGGTACGGAGAATAGAATTAGTGTTGCACGTAGAGACTACATATCCGCAGTACAGCGCTACAACACAGAACTAAGAACCATTCCCGGTCGCTGGTGGGCGCGTTTTATGTATCCCGATATGATCAAAAAAGAGAATTTCAGTGTTAGTGACGCAGATGCAGTTAATCCCACGGTAAATTTTAACAACTAATTCGAATTCATACACAAGTTGAATCTCTCAATGTCGAGCACCCCAGCGAACAATACCTTTCTAATCCGCTCAGCAAAAGGGCTGGTGCTATGGATCAGCACTTTCGTTGCTATATTTTTCGCCTCGTCGCTACTTGCACAAGAAACAGACTTTCCAGCCCTCACCGGCCAGGTTGTCGATCAGGCTAACCTTCTTGATGAACAAGTCAAAGCCACTTTGACGGCAACACTGGCTGCTCACGAAGCCGAAACTAGCAACCAGATTGTGGTAGTGACCCTACCGTCTCTGAATGGCTACGACATAATCGACTACTCCAATCGTCTAGGACGTCATTGGGAAATCGGAACCACAGAAGAGGACAACGGCATCCTGTTGGTTGTCGCACCTAATGATCGAAAGGTGAGAATCGAAGTGGGCTATGGTTTGGAAGGTGCCCTGACTGATTCCTTGTCCAGCATCATTATCCAACGCGAAATTCTCCCCGAATTCAAGAACAATAATTACCCCCAGGGTATCCTGCAAGGTGCAGCGGCCATAATTCAGGCTATTAAAGGTGAATATACGGCACCCGCTGATAATGCCAACAATCGTAGGACAGATGTCTTCTCAGAGAAATTCGGTAACTATCTGCCACTCATATTTATCGCTATTGTGGGTATACCTGAATTATTGAAACGTTCCGGCTACCGGAAAGTATCAAACGGGGCCTTTCCAGCAGGCTTTGGTGGGCTCTTCGCTACACTTGCCTCTGGCAGTTTACTCATCGGACTGGGCATTGCTGCAGCTTTGTTTCTATTTATTTACTTCAAAGGCTCAAGCGACGCAGGCAGTAGTTCAGGTGGCGCTGGACCGGGTGGCTTCGCAAGTAGCGGCGGACTAGGTGGCAGCGGAGGGTTCGGTGGTGGTGGTTTCAGTGGCGGCGGCGGTAGTTTCGGTGGCGGTGGCGCTTCAGGGAGTTGGTGATATGGCATTTCTGAGTGAGACTGAAAAAGCTACGCTGTCAGCGAAAATCAATCATGCTGAGTCACGTACACGTGCAGAGATTGTTACTGTAATAGCACAAACAAGTGATGGTTATCGCTACATTTCAACACTATGGGCGGCTTTGATTGCCCTGAGCATTCCAGGCTTGCATTATTTCTGGAATTTATTCAGCTCTGGAGGATGGGTTACAACAGAAGTAGCAGAGAATCCATTCTATTGGCTCTATCCAATCCAAGTCTTAACATTCTTAGGCCTGGGAATGATTTTCCAAATACCCAAAGCTCGCCTATGGATGGTCCCTAATAGTGTTAAGCAGCGACGAGCTGCACGTCATGCGCGTGAACAGTTCTTTTCGCAAAAACTGCATGAAACTCAGGAACGAACGGGAATTTTGATTTTCGTATCAGTTGCCGAACGCTATGTAGAGATCATTGTCGATACGGCGATTGCTGATGTTGTTGATAATCACATGTGGAACGAAACTGTTGAGGAATTTATAGAGCACGTACGTAAAGGCGATATTTCAAAAGGTTTTGAATCCACCATTGAACACTGCAGGCAGATTGTCTGGGAACATTTTCCCGCACCCGAAGGTAGACCTGACGAACTCCCCAATCATCTAATCGAAGTGTAAAGTCGAGTCCTTACACAGCAGCTAGATCTTATGAGGCATAACTTCCTTTGCCAATAAAACTGTCATCAGTGCTACGGGCACAAGCATAAGCAATGCGACCCGCAAACCCTGGAACTCAGACACGAAACCGATGATTGGCGGTGCGATCAAGAATGCGCTAAATGACAACATGTTCAAGGCGGCAACATTATCTGCAGAGGATCTACCTGGACGGTTAGCGGCAGCAGTAACAGCCAGTGGAAAAACAATAGCAACACCTGCTCCTGATAACGCTGCTCCAGCAAATGCCCACGGAATTGATGGCGCTAGTGCAAACAGCGCTATGCCTGCAGTAGATGCAATACCAGAAACCCTGACGATGTTCAGATCTCCAAAACGAACAGCAAGAGAATCTCCGAACAAACGCACAGTCGCCATAATCAACGAGAAGGCTGCGTAAGTAATACCTATAAGTAGGGGCTCAGCCGACATTATGTCCCTCATGAAGACCGCGGACCAATCAATGAATGCACCTTCAACCATCATGATGCCTACAGGCATGATGCATAACAGAACAATTGAACGTGCAGGCCAACGAAATAATGTTGATGGTTCGACTGTCCCATCTTCTTGAGGAACTTCCTTAACTTCATGCTTTGATTTCACACGACTGTCTTTAGCAAGTGTTGGTAATGCAGTAGCTGAAAAGTACCCGCATAAAGCGATCAACACCATTGCCACTGAAAAATGCTGGGTAACAGGAACTCCCCATTGAGCTAGAGCACCTCCCATTAAAGCACCGAACATAGTGCCAAGACTCCAGAACCCATGGCATCTGGACATCAAACGCGTGCCTGAATCTCGCTCAATCCGAGCAGCCTCTGTGTTCATTGCTGTCTCTATCATCCCGACCGCGATACCACAAACACTCAATGCTATAAAAAGCTGCCAAAACGTTTGCGCAAACGCAGGACCGATGAATAGTAATGCCCAGGCAGGCAAAAACACGCGACAGGCAGTACGTAATCCCATACGTTCAATAATTCTTCCGACAACAGAGAACCCAAGTAATGTACCCAGTGGCAACGCCAATAATGCCAAGCCAAGTCCACCATCAGACAGAGATAATGATGCTTTTATATCGGGTATTCGAGGGATCCATTGACCAAGAACGGAGGACTCAAAAAAGAAGACAAGAAAGATGGCGAAAGCTGACGAATGTAGACGCACTTTGCTGAGTTTTATGAATACCAATGATGCAGAGCAGCATACTCGAATGCGGCTTTGTACGCTGCGCTCCCCCAGCACTAAGCGAGAATTCTGATGTTCTTGCTAATTTTTCATTCAGTGCTGGATGAGAATTTGACGATGCCGTATACGCGCAATAATCTTCAAATCATTAGTTGGAGCGTGCAAGTTTCACTATTTTTCCAGACTCTGCTTCGTACAGTTCCTTCAGGTATTTTCGGAATTCTTCGCCAACTTCTTCATGCTCCAATGCGAATTCCACTTGCGCTTTCAAGTAGCCCATCTTGCTTCCACAATCGAAACGCTTACCCTTGAAGTTATATGACAGCACGCGCTGCTCTTTTAGCAACGCAGCGATAGCATCGGTTAATTGAATTTCGTTCCCAGCACCTTTTGGGGTGTTTTCTAATAAATGAAATATACGAGGTGTCAATATATACCTACCGACGACGGCAACATTGCTCGGCGCCTTATCGATAGAAGGTTTTTCAACAATGCCGGAGACTTCCATCAAATCTGGTTTAACTTCCACACCGTCAACGATTCCATAAGAACTAACCTCTTCCATTGGCACTTTTTGCGTGCCTAGTATCGAGCAATGCTGGAAGTTGAAAAGATCAACCATTTGGGACAAGCAAGGTTTTTCATTAAAATTGATGAGATCGTCAGCAAGGATGACAGCAAATGGCTCGTCATTAACCACGGGCTTAGCACATAACACAGCGTGACCTAGTCCCAGTGCTTGAGATTGACGAATGAAGACGCAGTTAACATGTTTGGGCAATATGTTCCTTAGGATTGCCAGCATTTTATCCTTTGATTTAGCTTCCAACTCTCTTTCGAGTTCGTAAGCAGTATCAAAATGATCTTCGATAGATCGCTTGTTTCTACCCGTTACAAAAATGAGTGTCTCAATACCGGCAGCAACCGCTTCCTCGGCTGCATATTGAATCAGCGGCTTGTCGACCACGGGCAACATTTCCTTAGGATTGGCTTTGGTGGCCGGGAGAAACCGGGTACCCATTCCTGCAACTGGAAAAACTGCCTTCGTGATCGCCTTCATAAATTCGTCCCTGTTCGACTATGACTAATGTGCAGAACTCGCCAACACTACGCTATTATTACGGCTATACCGTATCATTGTTACCAGCTGGGAGTTACCCTCTGGTCAGACTACCGCTAGTTGCGATTTCTGTTACTTTGCTACTATTTGCAACTGTCAAGCCAACACAGAGAACTGCTCATGACCTACGTGGTTACCGAAAACTGTATCAAATGCAAATACACTGATTGTGTAGAAGTCTGCCCGGTGGATTGCTTCCACGAAGGTCCCAACTACTTGGTTATTGACCCTGAAGAGTGTATTGACTGCTCGCTTTGTGAACCTGAGTGCCCTATTAACGCCATCGTAGCCGAAGAAGACATGAAGCCGGAGGATGAACCATATCTTGTGCTAAATGCAGAACTATCGGCCATTTGGCCAGTCATTACTGTACAAAAAGATCCTCCAGCGGACGCAAAAGAATGGGAAGATAAAACAGATAAATTGCAATACCTGGAACGATAAGTTATCCAAACCGATCGGGTGGTCCAAACGACCACCCCGGTAAATTGGGTGCCGAAGACTACTCTTTAATAAGTATACTGCCGGCACCCGCGTATCGATGTTAAAAGCTCGTAATTAATGGTGCCGGCAGCGGTGGCAAGCAGATCAAGATCAGCAGTCTCCCCCCAGAACTGTGCGAGGGTGCCTAGCCTTATATCGCTAACGCCTCGCAAGTCAATAGCAATTGAATCCATCGATACACGACCGACGATGGGGCACAGTTGACCATTGATTGAAACAGATGCACGGTTATCAAGCACTCTAGGCAAGCCATCACGATAACCTAACGCGACATAGCCTACCGACATAGATTCAGGGCAATACCATGACTGCGCATACCCTACTCCAGCTCCTGCAGGCAAGGTCTTTACCGAAATCAATGGTGCCTCTACTGTCATTGCTGGAGCAAGGGTAATGGTTTCCGGCAATTTCCGATCAAGCGGATTACACCCATAAAGCATCACTCCAGGCCGCACCCAATCTTTATGTGTATTTGGCCACGCTAGAGTCGCCGCAGAATTTGCTAGGCTTTTAAACATGCCTGCCCGGGTGTTAACCTGGTTGAATTTTAATAGCTGTTGTTCGGTAAACGAATTATCAGGCTCATCCGCGCAAGCAAAATGGGTCATTAAACCTATCCAGTTAACGCCGTGATCCGCATGAAGAATACGATTCGCCTCTTCAATACTGACACCCAATCGTCCCATACCTGTATCTACTTTCAACCAAGCATTCAAGGACTGCCTAAGGTTTAATTGTCGATACCATTCGTACTGTTCAAGGTCGTGAATAACTGGCCATAAATTCTCGTGATGCATGAGCTCACAAGCATCTGGGGACTGTGGCCCCTGCAACACTAAAATTGGTTGAACAATACCTGAATGTCGAAGCTCTAAAGCTTCATCAACTGAAACTACCGCGAAACCATCCGCAATCTCGTCTTTACAAGCTGGAGGTCTGCAATCAATTGCACTCTCCTCTCGGCTGAGGGTCAATGAGAGCGCATGAGCTACTGGAACAGCACCGTGCCCGTAAGCATCTGCTTTTATAGTAGCAAATATGCGAGCACCGCCCGTTATCCGCCTTGCAGTAGCCAGATTCTGCCGGATTGCAGCTAGATTGATGGTAATGGATACTGATCGACAAGATTGTTGCCGTTCTTGTCGATTCAATGCTTGAATACCATTGAATTTTTCGTTCATACAGAAGAGTCCTAGGAAAATTCCCCTGTCATAATTTCTGGTGAATAGTTTTCAAATCGAGTGTATTGCCCCAAAAAGGTCAGATTAACCGAGCCAATAGGTCCGTTACGTTGCTTTCTGATGAGTATTTCCGCACGCCCTTTATTGGCTTCATCGTCTGGGTTGTATACCTCATCCCGATAAATGAACATAATCACATCTGCATCCTGCTCGATCGCACCTGATTCACGCAGATCTGACATGACTGGACGTTTATCAGGTCTTTGCTCGAGACTGCGATTCAGCTGTGATAAAGCAATAACAGGAATCTGAAGTTCTTTGGCGAGGGCCTTCAATGATCTTGAAATCTCAGAAATTTCAGCTGTTCTATTGTCTCCCGGCGTTGATCCCTGCATCAACTGCAAGTAATCAATGACCACCAAACTTAGCCCGTGCTCTCGAGCCAATCGTCGGCAACGTGCACGCAAATCTGTAGGCGATAATCCAGGACTATCATCGATGTAGACGTTACGCTTTTGATTCAATAGCGTAATTGCTGACGTAATTCTGGGCCAATCCTGCTCTGCCAATCGTCCAGTTCTGAGTTTTTGTAATTCAACACGCCCCAGAGAAGCAATCATTCTCATACCTAGCTGATCAGCAGGCATTTCCATACTGAATATCGCCACAGGTGCGTCAGCTTCCATTGCCGCATTTTCTGCAATATTCATGGCAAAGGTTGTTTTACCCATGGAGGGTCGTCCAGCCACAATAATTAAATCAGACTTCTGCAAACCGCTGGTTTTTTCATCCAGCTCAGCAAATCCTGTCGATAACCCGGTTATGGCGGCATCGTTTTCGAACAAGTAATTGATACGTTCAATCGCACCTGCCAGAACGCTTTTTATGTCGTGGAAACCACCCGCACTTTTGGCAGATTGATCTGCGATGGCGAATACTTTAGTTTCTGCCTCATCCAGTAGATCTTTGGATGTTCGACCGCCTGAGTCGTAAGCACTATCAGCAATTTCGTTGGCAACGGTTATAAGTTGCCTAAGAACGGATCGTTCGCGAACTATCTCCGCATACGCCTTGATATTTCCGGCACTAGGAGTGACCTCGACCAACGCACCTACATAGTTAAGCCCACCAGAATCTTCAAGCTCACCATGAGTTTGCAACCATCCAGTGACAGTCACCACATCCGGATGAGCTCCTTCAGTCGCAAGCGCAGATATAGCGCGAAAAATTAATTTGTGATTGTGCTGATAGAAATCGCCTTCTGTGACAATTTCGGAAACCTTGTCGAAAGCATCGTTCGCGTCGAGCATCAGGCAGCCCAGCACCGATTGTTCAGCTTCAATGGATTGGGGAGGAACGTTGTTAGTACGCTGTGATAATTTTTCCATCAACTGTTGGGTTGATTTATGGCCGTTTTTGTAGCGTGATTTATCTTTCTGACCTTGGAATCCAGTTCCGGATCCAACGTATGGCTGTCCGTCGGAATTACCGGCAAAAGGTGGATAATCTGGCGGGGCACCAAAATTCCCCATGTCTACGCCGAAATCTTCTGGCGAGGCATCGGCAGGCACACCGTACTCATCCATCTCCATCGCCGTTGGAATACTAAAATCTTCAGGCGTATGAACCATCTGACAACGACTCCAGGAAAAAGTATTGGCCGTATTAAACCATAGTTCTGAACCAATGGAGGCTCTAAAAATTCGCCCGTTTATACAACGGGCGAATCATCGATCATGCCGTTTAAACTTCTTCGCCGACCACGTTAACGATAACTTCAGCGTTGACGTCTGGGTGCAAATGAAGCGTTACTGGATGTTCGCCAACCATGCGCAACGGACCTTCTGGCAATCGGACTTCTTTCTTGTCGACAGGCTGACCTGCAGCCTCTAAGGCGGCCCGAATTTCTTCGGAACCAATTGAGCCAAATAACTTGCCTTCTGTTCCAGCCCTTGAAGTTATGCTGATAGTCATCCCACTTAGCACATCTTTTCTGGCGTTGGCACTTGCTAGTGCTTCGGCCTGATTTTTCTCAAACTCCGCGCGAAGCTCATTGAAGCGCTCTAGATTCTCAGGAGTCGCCTGCTGTGCTTTGCCTTGTGGCAACAAAAAGTTGCGTGCAAAACCTGCTTTAACGTCAACCAGATCGCCCAGCTGTCCAACCTTATCAATTTTTTCAAGCAAAATGACTTGCATAACAATTCTCCCATCAAATTCTTAGGCGCGCCGAAGACGGAATATATTGTCCGCCAAACCCAGCGCCGCCAATAAAAGCATGGTATGCGGAATGACCAGTAATACGTAGATACCGTACAACCAGAAGCGGTGCATACCGCGTTGTTTAACCAGCGAGTGTGACACCGCCAATCCTTGTATAAAAAAAGCAAAAATCACGACGAAGGCAACTGCGCCAACCAATTGTCCGTTTTGAGCAACTGACAGTACGATCACCAGCACACAAACCAATGCCGCATTTTTCCCCAGTGACAAAGCGTGAAACTCAGTCTGAAACCCACCAGGATTGAATAACCCGGCTTGCCACGATCTGGCAAGAAACAGAGCTCCCAGAGCCACACTCATCACCGACACTCCCATCGCTCCAGTCATCATCCTGGCAATGCCATCGATAATGCCTTCGCGCTGTGCTTCAAAATCCGCAGAACCCTGCAGCCCCATTAAGCTTGGATCGTTAACCGCAGCACCAGTGTTAGAAAATTGCGAGCGCCAAAACTCGGTTGTATCTCCAAGTACAAGCGTCAAACCAACTACTGCAACAACTCCGCAAGCGACAGTCACCAAAACAGCGAAATCCAACTTGACTGTCCTGGCCAGAACAATGGCTGCCAAAATAGCTGGCAACCAGAATACTGTTGCGACCAATGGCACGTGCACCACTGACTTGTAGAGTATCGCTGAGACAACGATCAACAATAACAAGCAACCACCAACCACCCGAAATGCCGACATTTCCCCATGACGCAACGCTACAAAAGCCACAACAGCTGCGCTGCAAATGAGAAAGAACATCGACAAGAAGCTGGCCATGAGAACTCCTCCTCCTGACACTCCACCGGAAAGCAATACAGGAATCCAGAGTGCTGCCAAGAGCAGTGCTGCCGCAAGTCCAGCCGCTATTAGCGGACCGCGATCTGCAATTTTTGCCAGGTTGATCAACATGCCTTTTAATTTAAAACCTAATGATCAACATGGATTTACTCTACTGATCTATACAAATAGCCCAGAAACTGGCCTATCTGAAATTAGTGATTGTGATCAGTGTTGGTCTGTGTACGGCAATAAAGCCACATAACGAGCACGCTTTATTGCTGTAGCAAGCTGGCGCTGGTATCGGGCTTTAGTCCCAGTAATTCGACTTGGAACAATTTTGCCTGTTTCAGTGACAAATCCTTTCAGCAGTTCCAGATCCTTGTAATCAATTTCTGTAATGCCTTCGGCAGTGAAACGACAATATTTACGACGACGGAAATAACGTGACATGGTTAGTTCTCCAGGCAGTTTCAGTTAGCGGCTTCAGAAGTGTCGACAGCTACGGGTGTAGCTCCAGCAACTACCGTTTCACCGTCATCATCGGCGGCTCTAGAACGACGCTCTTCATCGCCACGAGACTCATCTTTCTTTATTAGCATAGACGCTTCTGTGACTGGACCGTCTTGCAACAGAACCATGTGACGAATAACCGCATCGTTAAATTTGAATGCACTGCTGAGTTCGTCGAGCGCTGTTTGACCACACTCAATGTTAAGCAAGGTGTAGTGGGCTTTGTATATTTTATTTATAGGGTAGGCTAACTGACGACGACCCCAATCTTCTTGGCGATGGACAACGCCATCATTGCTTTCAATGATTCCGCGATAGCGTTCAATCATTGCGGGCACCTGCTCGCTCTGGTCAGGGTGGACCAGAAACACTATTTCATAGTGACGCATTACTGCTCCCTGTGGGTAAACGCCCGGCTTGCATGAGGCCTGGACGAGGAAGTTATGCTTGCCGGATGACAAAGCCTTACAAGTATATCTTGTTTAGCACTATTGAGCAATATGCAGCAATCATCACATTCGCTGCCTCACCACCTCAAACAAGCTGATTCCAGCCGCAACAGACACGTTCAAGCTAGACACAGCTCCCTGCATCGGCAAATGGAACAGACCATCGCACCTTTCGCGAGTCAAACGCCGGATTCCGCGACCCTCAGCTCCCATCACGATCGCAACAGGTCCAGAGAAATTTTGCTCATAAAGGCTATCCGGTGCTTCGCCAGCGGCACCGTAGATCCAGATGCCCGCCTCCTGCAGTTCACCCATAGCGCGCTGAAGATTAGTGACTTGAAACAATGCCACAGTCTCCGCAGCTCCAGATGCAACTTTTCGAACCACTGGTGTTAAACCAACGCTATTATCAGCGGGAACAACCACTGCGTCGACGCCAGCGGCGTCGGCACTGCGCAAACAGGCACCCAAATTATGCGGGTCCTGAACCTCATCAAGTATTAGTACCAGCAACACCTTTTCAGGCTGCTCTTCTTTTCGCTTCGCAATGAATTCCGCCAGATCCTGCCGGACACCCTCCGAGGAGTCCCTTAGCACAGCAACAACGCCTTGATGCTGCACGTCACTGACAAGGTCGTTTAACTCACCCCGCCCGACTTCACGTGTCTCAATAGCATGTTTACGCGCAAGCTCACGCATGTCTTTCAGACGCGTGTCGCGACGACCTTTCTGCACCAGCAGGTAATCGATTTCACTCGCGGATGATTTCAGAGCAGCTTTTACACTGTGTAATCCACCGACATATATCTTGGTCACAACTCAGATCTCTCTAATTGCAGTTTGCCGGATTAACATTGAATTCCACCTAGCCACGTCGCTTACTAACCGCTTTTTTGGACAATTTCCTGTTAGTGCGGTTGGTCACTTTATTCGCTGACTTTTTAGCGGTTTTTCCAACCGCTTTCTTTGCAACCTTCTTAGTGACTTTAGATACAGTTTTTTTCGCAACCTTCTTAGTTATTTTTGCTACTGGTTTTTTACCTGAAGTCTTCGTCACCTTTGCCTGCGCTTTACTCACCGACGACTTGGTAACTTTTGCTGCTGCTTTCTTGTAAACCGCACCACCTGATTTCGTTGCTACTTTTTTGTTCACTGCAGCCGCTGTCTTCCTAGCAACAGCTGCGTTTACCTTTTTCGCAACCTTCTTTGCTACAGCAGGAATTCCCTTATTCGAGACTTTCTTGGTCACTTTCGAATTGGTTTTCTTCGCTACCTTCTTAGTCACTGCTGAACCCACGTTCTTTACAGCCTTTTTGGCCACTGCAAAATTTATCTTCTTCGTAACCTTCTTGGCAGCTTGAGGAATTATCTTCGTCGTAACTTTCTTACCCGCTACAGAACTTACCTTCTTCGCAAGTTTTTTAGCCACTGTAAAGTTTGCCCTCTTCGCAACCTTCTTAGCGGCTTGATGATTTACCTTCTTCGCAACCTTCTTCGCAACCTTCTTGGCCACTGCTGGATTCAACTTCTTTGCAACCTTCTTTGCAACCTTCTTTGCAACCTTCTTTGCAACCTTCTTTGCAACCTTCTTTGCAACTTTCTTGGCCGCTATAGGGCTTACCTTCTTAGCAACTTTCTTGGCCGCTACAGGGCTTGCCTTCTTCGTAACCTTCCGCTCCACGGCAGCGCTCACTTTCGTCACAACTTTCTTAGCCACTACAGCACTTAGCTTCTTCGCAACTTTCTTGGCCGCTACAGGACTCGACTTCTTAGCGACTTTCTTGGCCACTACAGAACTTGCCTTCTTCGTAACCTTCTGCTCCACGGCAGCGCTCACTTTCGTCACAACTTTCTTAGCCACCACAGCACTTACCTTCTTCGCAACTTTCTTGGCCGCTACAGGACTCGACTTCTTAGCGACTTTCTTAGCCACTACAGAACTTGCCTTCTTCGTAACCTTCTGCTCCACGGCAGCGCTCACTTTCGTCACAACTTTTTTAGCCACCACAGCACTTACCTTCTCAGGCACCTGCTTGGCGACTCCGGCATTCGTCTTCTGGGCTTCTTTTTCAGCTATCACAGAACTTGTCTTGCGGGGCACCGCATTAGCTGCAGAATCATTAGCAACTTTCGCCGATACATCTGACCGATCAGCCCCTATATTGCTTTCAGCACGCAACGATTCCAAACGTTGAGCCTCTTTCGCGGAAGCACGCTTTTCGTTACGACGCTTCTGCTTCAGTCGGCGTTTGTTTTGACGTTTCTGCTCAGCGCTCTGAATTTTCTGCTTGGAACTTTGTGCGACTGGAGCCGACTGCGCATTACTTTGCGAGCCAATGGCCGCAACCTTTGCTTGCGCTTGTGATGCAGCATCTCGCAGTCGTTGTTTTTTCGACTTGCGCTTCGTGCCCTGGCCGTTGGTTTGCTCACCAACGCTCTTGGAATGTTTAGGAGCCTGCGTACGCTTAGCGACCTCAGAATGCTGTGAAACCTCGGTGAAATCAATTTTCCGATCTTCCAGATTAACTGCTGCTACTTTTACAACAATGGCATCACCCAACTGATATTGCTTACCGGTTCTCTCTCCAACGAGCGTATGCGCGGCTTGTTCAAAGCGGTAATAGTCATGTGAAAGGTTAGTAATGTGAACTAATCCCTCTACATGTATCCCCACCAATTCAACAAACAAACCAAACGACGTTACAGCGGTGATAACACCAGGAAAATCACTACCCACATGATCCTGCATATATTCACACTTCAACCAGGCAACCACATCACGTGAAGCATCTTCTGCACGTCTTTCTGTCATAGAGCAGCTTTCGCCCAGTGCAAGCATTGCTTCTTTCGAATACAGATAGTCTGATAATTTCTCTTTCTTCAAGGCAAACTTAATGGCCCGATGGACAAGCAAGTCTGGGTAGCGCCTTATTGGCGACGTGAAATGCGCATATTCATTTAATGCCAACCCAAAGTGTCCTTCATTCTTCGGTTGATAAACCGCCTGCTGCATCGAACGTAACATCACAGTCTGAATTACGCTGCGATCTGTTCTGTCTGTTATTTGCTCAGCCAACGCTGCATAATCCAAAGCAGATGGCATATCACCCCCACCCAGCGTTAATGATCTTAATGCGAGAAACGTCCGGAGATCCTCAAGCCGATCCGACTTAGGACCCGCATGCACCCGATACAATGCCGGCACTTCGTGCTCTTCGAGAAAAGCAGCTGCCTCTATGTTAGCCAGAATCATGCATTCTTCGATCAGCTTATGAGCATCATTTCGTTGAATGGGAATAATTTCTTTTATCTTCTTGTTCTCATCAAAAACGATATGCGTTTCATTTGAATCAAATTCAATCGCACCACGCTTACGACGCATCTTTGCTAACGCCTTATACAGGTTATGCAACTCTTCGATCATGGGCAGCACAGATGCATGCGTTTCTCTAAGCTCAGAGCTGGTATCCGTTAGCATCTCACTTACTTGATCATAAGTAAGCCGTGCATGCGATCGCATGATGCCGTTATGAAAACGTGTTTTTATAACATTGGCTTTTTCATCCAATGTCAGCTCGCACATCATGCACAAACGGTCCACCTCTGGATTCAGTGAGCACAGTCCATTTGAGAGCACCTCCGGTAACATCGGTACAACCCGACCTGGAAAGTAGACCGACGTTCCGCGATCTACAGCTTCCTTATCCAGTGCCGAACCCGGAGAAACATAGTGAGCAACGTCAGCTATTGCCACTATCAGTCGCCACCCCTCATCAAGCCGCTCACACCAAACGGCATCGTCGAAATCTCGGGCATCTGCACCATCAATGGTGATCAGGGACAAGGACCGAATATCATTACGATCCTCACTCAAAGAATCATCGACTATCGGTGAAAATGCTGCCGCCTGATCCAACACTGCATCTGGCCATTCTGCAGGAATCCCATGACTGTGCAGTGCCACATCAATTTCCATACCTGGACGTAAATGCTGTCCAAGCACTTCAGCAATTCGACCGACAGGCTGATTCCTTCGAGTGGGCTGTTCGACAATTTCTGCAACAACCATGTCGCCGTCTACTGCATCACCGAGCTCGCCGGGCGTAATTAAAAGATTCTGGTGTATTCGTTTGTTATCAGGCAAAACGACAACCGTTCCACGATCTATCGATAATCGGCCAACCAGGGATTTATTAGCGCGCTCCACGACGTCAACGATGCGGCCTTCTCGCCGCCCTTTTCTGTCTGTTCCGGTGATGCTAACAACGACCCGGTCACCGTGCAGTACTTGGCGCATTTGCTTACCGCTCAGATAAACGTCCTTATCACCGTCATCGGTGTTTACGAACCCAAATCCATCAGGGTGAGCGCTGATTCGCCCCGCAATTAACGTATCAGTGTCCACGGGGACCAAGCCGCGTCTACGATTTTGTATAAGTTGACCGTCCCTGAGCATCGCTCCAACCCGACGGCGCAACGCTTCTGCGTTATCGGGGTCATCGGCCAAACCCAACTTTTCGGCCAATGCATCCAAGTTCATTGGTCCCTTCTCGGCTAGCAGGACACTGGTTATGTGTTCCCGACTAGCAATGGGCTGGTCGTACTTCGCTTTCTCGCGAGTACTGAATGGATCGTTTCCAACTAATTGCTTATCGCTGATTTTAGAACTCATTTTACTGTTTGTATGCGGTCAACTAAGAGGCAAGGGTACGCCAAAGCGACTCGACCTAGTGACATATTGAAAGATTTGTTGTTGATGGTATTTGACTATTACGCAAAGCTTCGGTACATTTCGCGCTTCTCAAGTAAACCCTTGAGCGACACTTCATGCCGAGGTGGCGGAATTGGTAGACGCGCATGCTTCAGGTGCATGTATCTTAGGATGTGGAGGTTCAAGTCCTCTTCTCGGCACCACAACGTCTCACGTTGTGAAACTCAGGCGTTTAACCTGAGCCACGAAATCATCAGCCTCAAACACGGCAGAAGTAGCTGCGTAATCACGAGGCAAATGTTTATATTTTCACTCAGCGCTTGCTGGCGCCAAATGGCCATTGAATAACGACATTCTCATTGCGCTCAGGCCCTGTTGATACCAAATGAACCGGGACACCCGTCAATTCTTCTAATCGGGCGATATATTGCTGAGCCGCTTTAGGTAACTCTGACATTTCAGTAATGCCCGCAGTTTTAGATTGCCAACCCGGAACGGACTCATAGACAGGTGTACATCTAGCAAACTCATCAGCACCAATAGGCGGATGGTCGACAGTTTTACCATCAAGTTTATAGGCAACACAAATTTCGATGGTTTCGAGAGTGTCCATAACGTCAAGTTTTGTCAGACAGATACCGGTTACCCCGTTTAATATCGAGGCACGCCTTACTGCTACAGCATCGTACCAACCACAGCGTCTTTGCCTTCCAGTCGTGGCACCAAACTCGTTACCACGCTCTCCGAGCACAGCTCCAACATCATCGAACAACTCGGTAGGGAATGGCCCTGCGCCTACCCGCGTTGTGTAGGCCTTGGTGATGCCCAACACGTAGTCAATTGTACCAGGCCCACAACCACTACCGCTGCACGCAGCTCCAGCGACTGTGTTCGACGATGTGACGTAGGGATAAGTCCCATGATCCACATCAAGCAAGGTACCCTGCGCACCTTCAAACATAATGCGATTTCCAGCCTTCCGGTGCTCATCAATGAGCCCGGGTATATCTGCAATTAACGGCGCGAGACGTACTGCTTGCAAACGCGCCTCACGCTTGATCGCATCCACATCCACGGCCGGCATCCCATGCCCTAGCAAAGTAGCGTTGTGATAGGCACATACGACATCAATTTTTTCATCGAAGCGATCGAGAGACAATAAATCCTGGACACGAACCGCGCGCCTGGCGACCTTGTCTTCATAAGCGGGTCCAATACCACGACCCGTCGTACCAATCGCGTCACGGCCAGCCGCTTTTTCTCGAGCTTGATCCAATGCGATATGGTAAGGGAGGATAAGTGGGCAAGCCCCGCTGATACGCAGCCGATCTTCAACTGGCACGCCACGCGCCTTGAGCATGTCTATTTCCTTGAACAACGCCTCTGGGGAGACGACGACACCGTTGCCAATGACACAGGTTACCTT
>JBLIIE010000050.1:0-30677 GCA_047634635.1 Granulosicoccus sp.
GGCATTGCAGGTCTGATGCTGGTCTCCAGAACGGGTGCCGCAATACCCTCAATGGCCGGGCAGCTTGGACAAGATTGGTTGCTGCCTGCGTTCTTGGGCCCCGTGCTAGGAGGAACGTTGTTAACTGGCGGTAGAGCATCTGTATTGGGCACGTTGTTGGGTGCCTTTTTAGTAACGCTTCTCACTACCGGTCTTTTACTGTTGCAGGTCGGTTCGTTTTGGCTACAGACGTGGCTTGGTTTGCTGCTACTGGCAGCTGTATTAATTGACTTGGTTCGCCGCTCTTACCTGTCACGTAGGAATCTGGTATGAAAAATCTTATTTCAGACTACTGGCAATCCGATTGGTTTGGCCCGTTGCTGATTACTCTTGCGGCTGTTGTGATTGTCGGGTCATTGAATCCGGCATTTCTGTCGCCATTCAATATACAGATATTGTTACTGGCAATTACCGTCAATGCCATTATTGCCTATGCGCAAATGATCATCATTGCCATAGGTCAAATGAATCTGTCAGTCGGTGCCATTGGTGGATTGGCGGCTATCTCATTCGCTGGACTTATGGAGGTGTGGCACATACCGTGGCCCATAGCGGCAATTATGGCGTTGACGATTGGCTTACTCGCGGGTCTGATTAATGGGCTATTTGTTGCGTTGACTGGTATATCCGCTTTCATCATAACACTCGCAACATTGTCCGTTTATAAGGGCATTAATCTGGGAATAACCGAAGCCCAACCGTTTTACAAAGTACCTGAGAGTGTGAAAAGTCTGGGTAACGATACGTTCATTTACCCGTTACCCTGGCTCGTCATACCTACCGTTATCGTAACGGTGGCTTTATGGTTCTTGATGAATCGGCTTCCTTCAGGGCGCTCCATACTGGCCGTTGGTAGCAATGAACATGCAGCCGAATTGTCAGGAATATCGGTTAAGAAAACAGTGGTGTTCGCCCACACAGTGTCAGGGTTTCTAGCAGCTCTTGCCGGTATCATGCTAGTAGGTCGGTTGCAGATCGGGCAGCCTACCATTGGCGATGATTGGTTGATCTTGTCATTTGCCGCCCCTGTTATCGGTGGTGCAGTCCTTGCAGGCGGGCACATCAGCGTGGCTGGAACCTTACTTGGTGTGATTATCGTTGCGATCATTACCCAGGTGCTCGTATTGTTCAGTGTTGATCCGTTTCTAGTACAGGTTGTACTTGGGGCATTGATACTTTGGGCGGTAGGCATGAACCGCCTGCGAGAGGTTCGGGCTAATAAGGTTGCCGCACTGCAAGGTAGCAAAGCATGAGCGGACCGGCATTTGAAGCGCGCGATATCAGTAAGTCGTTCCCGGGTGTCAAAGCGCTTCAGCATGTGAATCTGTCTCTTCAAACAGGATCCATTCACGCGTTACTCGGGGAAAATGGCGCTGGTAAATCAACACTGATTAAAGTTGTAACAGGCATTCACCGGCAAGACGAGGGAGTATTGAAGCTTGGCGATTCCACGCTGAATCTGCAGGGCCCGCGCGATGCGATTTCTGCCGGTATTGGCGTCGTTCATCAAGAACGTAATCTCATTCCTCGTTTCTCTGTGAGTGAAAATATATTTCTTGAATCATTGAGTGATAAACCATACTCACCCATTAAATATCGCAAATTGCATGAGCAGGCGCGTGTGTGGTTAGAGATGCTGGCACTGGATGTTGATCCATCTACACCTGTAGGAAAACTGAGTGTTGCGCAAATGCAGTTGGTTGAAATTGCCAAGGCACTTTCATTAAAATCTCGGGTATTGCTGCTTGATGAGCCTACAGCATCACTGACATCTCATGAAACAGACACGCTGTTCCGCATTTTACGCCGACTACGTGACGATGGGGTTAGCCTGGTTTTTGTTAGTCATAAGCTCGAAGAAGTACAGGAGATCAGCGATCAGGTTACGATTCTTAGAGATGGTCAGAATGCCTGTGAAAGTCGATCGATTACAGGTCTGGATCGTCAAGATATTGTTCGATTGATGATAGGTCGTAGCGAGCAGATACCCAACTGGGCGGCAAGGGATGTTTCAACCACTAAGGTGGCGATGGAGCTTTCCGACTTGTCGACCAACATTGGACACAAACATATAAACCTACAGGTGCGCGAAGGTGAGATTGTGGGGCTCTATGGCCTGGTAGGTGCTGGTAGGACAGAACTGGCCAAGGCCATACTCGGTAAATTCAAAACAACGGGTGGTGAGATCAGGATTGCTGGTAAACGCGCCATGATCAGAAATGTAGCTGATGCTGTTGAGAAATACCATATTGGGTATGTAAGTGAAGATCGTAAGCGCGAAGGTCTTGTTTTAATGCATTCAGTGATTGAAAACGTGGGTATGACGGTTTGGCGCCAATTGAGTAAGGTGAGCACGGTGTTAACCAACCGCGCAATTCGTCGTCATGTGGAACCGTACATCAAGAAACTGGAAGTTAAAACGCCGTCTCTAAATCAGTACGTTAGTAATTTGTCAGGTGGCAATCAGCAGAAAGTTAGTGTGGCTAAGTGGCTTGCTGCCGGCGTTAATATCCTCATTATTGATGAGCCGTCTGTGGGCATCGATATTAAAACAAAAGCCTATTTGCATGAGTTAATTCGTGAACTTGCAGATAATGAGAACACGGCGATTCTGTTGATATCGAGTGATATGCCGGAGATGATCACACTGGCCGATCGAATTGTGGTGATGAATGATTTTCGCATAATGGGCGAACTGCATAATACTCGTGACTACGACATGATTAGCCAAGGCATTATGAACTTGATACACAAAGATCAGGATGTCGCTGAATCCACCGTGTTAGCAGATCATGCCACCTTGTAAAAATGCGCACAAGACTCGCCGAAAACAGCGTTTTTTTCCGAATCACTCAGTGCCTGCGCCCATTGCTGAACGACCCCCATTGTCGATTTGTAATCAGCAGCGCAGGTACATACCGGCCAGTCAGAACCTATCATGCACCGCGTTGCGGTGAAGCACTCCAATACCTCATCCAGATAGCGTGGGTAGTTAGCTGTAGCCCATTCGCTCCAAGGTGCTTCTGTAACGAGGCCAGAGAGTTTGCAAAATACATTGGGTCGGCGAGCAATTTCTCTGATGCCAGATTGCCAAGCAACCCAGTCGGAGCCATCTGCCTGTGGTTTCGCGATGTGATCCACAACAAACGCCTGGTTTGGATGCCTATCCACCAATTTTATGGCTGCAGGCAAGTGGATTGTGCGCAACAAAAGATCATAGGACCAACCGTAGTTTGTGAGCAATCCAACACCTCTGGCATGCGCTTCAGAGTTGGCGAAATCAGCGTCACTGCGGTCATGAATAAGCATGCGAAAACCCTTGACCAAGGGCTCATCCTGATACGCTTGCAGCGTCTGCTCAACATCTGTCGCGCACAAGTCGACCCAACCGACAATCCCTTTAACAAAGGAATGTTGTTTTGCAAGATCTAGAAGATAATCGGTCTCTTCGGTACGTTCCCTTGCCTGGACAGCGATCGAACCTGCAAAGCCTGTGGCGTCGAGTAGTTTTGCCAGGTGTTCTGGAAGAAAATTATGGCGTAGAGCGGCTAACTGATCGGTCATCCAGACATAGTCACTCGCGTTATCATCATAATTCCAGAAGTGCTGGTGAGCATCCAATTTCATACGGCAAATTCCTGCGGAAGATAATGAGCATCAAACTTTCTTTCAAGCCAGTGTGCACTGAATTGCTACCATTAGGCAATACTGGTGGCTGTTATGAAATATAGAGCTGTAGGGCAAACAGCTTTGCCTGTTTCTGAGTTAGGACTCGGTTGTGCTTCACTGGCTGGAGTAGGCACTTCAGTTACAGACGATGATGCAGTAACTACACTACGCGGTGCTATTGACGCTGGAATCGGTTACTACGATACAGCACCTTTCTTCGCCTATGGCCGTTCTGAGCGGCTGCTGGGTGATGCTTTACGCCACGCAGGAAAACCAGTTCAGCTTTCGAGTAAGGTTGGTCGTTTGTTCAAGTCCTCTGCCGACTCTCTGCCTTCCAGTCACGAGTGGCCTGATGGACTTCCGATGCGATCTCATTTCGATTATAGCTACGATGGCATCATGAGATCGTTTGAGGATAGTTTGCAACGGATTTGCCTTGCGAGTATCGATATACTATTTTTACGTGATAACGGTGAATTAACACATGGCGTAAACGGACATCAAGCAATGATGAAAGAGGCCACGACCGGAGGATATCGGGTGCTGTCCGAAATACGCAGCCAGGGTTTGATAAAGACCATTGGGTTAGGTGTTAACGAGTGTGATGTTTGCCTTGAAGCGATAAATTTTGGAGATTGTGACTGCTTTCTGCTTGCAGGGCGTTTCATTCTGCTGGAACAAAGCGCTCTTGATGAGCTCTTCCCCACGTGTCGCAAATACGGTACATCGACTGTTATCGGAGGCCCGTTCAATTCGGGAATTCTGGTAGGTGGTTCCACTTACAATCATGAGGCTGCTCCAGCCGGCATCATGGAGCGCGTAGAGGCTATAGTAACGATATGCGACTCACACTATGTTGCGTTGCCTGCACCGGCATTGCAATTTGTTCTTGCACATCCGTTGGTTAGCAGTGTAATCCCTGGCCCGCGTACTGCCAGTGAACTCGTTGATACATTGTCATGGTATGAAACTGAGGTACCAGATTCATTGTGGTCAAATCTAAAGACCGCAGGTCTTCTTGAAGAAGTCGCAGTGGTTTAAACACTATTTAGAGATGAAAATGCAAACTCAAGTAGTCAGGCTTCACAAGGTTCATGATCTTCGTGTAGAAACCGAAGAATATTCTGCTCCGGGCGAGGGTGAAGTACTGATTCGGGCTGCGTCCGGTGGGATATGTGGTTCAGATTTACATTATTTCCATCATGGCGGTATAGGTGATATACGTGTTATTGATCCAATAATACTTGGACATGAAGCGTCGGGTACCGTGATGCAAGTTGGCGCGGGTGTCGAACATTTGCAAGTGGGCGATGGGGTGGCCATCAATCCCAGCACGCCGTGTGATCAATGTAAATACTGTGTTGCCGGATTGCAGCAGCATTGTATGGAGATGTCGTTTATGGGATCGGCTATGTACAGACCGCATAGACAAGGCGCATTTCGTGAACACCTTGTACTAAGAGCAAGAAATTGCATACCCGTGAGCACTAACACACCGCTGCGGCAGGCCGCTCTCGCAGAACCTCTGGCCGTCTGTCTTCATGCTGCTAATCGTATTGCTGGTAAAAATGGTGATGCGCTAAAGGGGAAGAATGTAATTGTAACTGGCGCTGGTCCTGTTGGCATTCTTTGTGCCGCCGTTGCGAAGTATCTCGGTGCAGCTAATGTGGTGATTACTGACATAGAGGCGTTTACCTTGTCAGTTGCCTCTCAAATGGGGGTCACAAAAACTATTGATGTATCAAGTGGCACTGAAGAACTTGACCAGTACGAACGTGATAAAGGTTACTTTGATTTCGGGTTCGAATGTTCGGGGGCTGCTGTGGCATTATCACATGCAGTTCAAGTGCTTAAGCCACAAGGCACGTTGGTACAGGTAGGCAATGCTGCGGTAATGCCGGTACCCTTTAGCCGGGTGGTGCCACGGGAGATTACGATCACGGGTAGTTTTCGTTTTCATGAAGAATTCAACACAGCTGTCAATCTAATCAATGATGGCCTTGTGAATGTTGAACCATTGATTAGCCAGCAACTTCCAATGTCACAGGCTGTGGAGGCCTTTCAGCTAGCCAGTGATCGCAGTCAGGCCGTAAAGGTTCTATTGACTTTTTAGACACTCATTAGTCCGATGGTTTGTACTGAGCTATCCATGTGATAATTATCTCTTTTGCACGAACGTTGGTCTGATCTTTAGCTCGCATTGCGAGACACGACTCAACGAGAAAGACGTAAATTAGAGTAGTAGTTACGCTTGTACTCGATGTGATAATCGATATTCACACAGGCGTTAATAATATCAACATACTCATACGGTGTTGCTGGTAGCGGCTCGAGAGTTTTACGCTTGATGTCCTCGAGCATGCTTTTCCGTGAGCCTGGAAGTTTCTGGAAAGGCCGTTTGTTGAGCGAGTCCAGTAGCTGTGCAATCGCCTCGTTCAGCTGCCCAAGACTAAAGAATGTATGGTGTCGAACACGAAGCTCATTGTTGTACCAAGCTCAGTGAGTGCGGAGGCAAACAAGAAAAACCCAAGAACTCGGAACACAGGTTTGTTGTGATTCTTTGTAAAGCAATAGTGCACACCAAAGCTTGCGTCGTCCCCAGTGCTGCCGTTACCGTGGAAGGTTTTTTCGAGATCAAAAATGCCAACTCTGGATACACATCGAAAAGTCGAAGAATACTTGAATGACAGGATTGGAGCAGTGCTATTCCGAAATAACATTACATCATATTTTTGGAGCATTCATTTGCAATCGTTACCTCCTGACAAACCAGTTCAGTCACGAAGTAAGTGGAATGGTGAAGCTACCGCTCAACTGTAGGGGTAGTCTGGTAAGTGAATGGTCTAGTTCGAAAGCTTCTCTATTTCCGTTTGGGTTTCATTAGCCGTTCTGCGTAGCCATGCAACGAACCTTTGGATCTGCAAGCGTTTCTCAGCATCCGGACGGAGCTTCAGTCGATAGGAGAACGGGGCAACAATGTGCTGTGACATGGGGAATGGCGCAACAATTGAGTTATCTTCCAAGCTGCGCAAAACCAACGAAAGGCCACATACGAGAAACCCAACGTTCTGACGTACTGCTTCCAAAGCGTGCCGTGTGTGTTTGTAATGTACCCCACGATCCAGTCCACTTTCACGGTGTCCATATTTCTGAAACCACTCTACCCAACCGGGGTAATCGCTGCTTTCTTGCTGAGCTTTCAAATGTAGTAGTGGCATGCCCTCCATTTGCAGAACAGAATCCCGATCAGCAATACGGCGCGGATTGTCTGGGCCGGTTACCGGGAGAAACAGATCTGTAAAGAGCGGATCGCCTGGGCCCTCTCCATAAAAGACACGCACATCTGGTGTGCCCAACCGGAGCGGAACGTCGCCAGATCCATTAATACAAAATAAAATATTGGGGTGCTCCTCGCGGAAGCTGGGAAGGTGCGGGGTCAACCAGAGCTCTGCCCAATCCGGGTCTGCAACGATGTGAATTTCACTGACTCGCTGAAAATCTAGAGTTTCAGTCACGCGCTCCATAGCAGCGAAAGCCAACTGCAAATCGTTCAAAGCATATTCCAGCTCCGCTGTTGGCTGCAAGCCCGAACGCCCACGCAGCAAGAGATCAGTTCCCAGGTAGTCTTCAAGTGCTCGAATACGTTGGCCAACAGCAGCTGGCGTGATGCTTAGCCGATCAGCAGCCTGTTTTAGTGAGCCTTCTCGAATAGCCATTTCAAGCGCTTGCAATGATTTTAGATGAGTTGAAGGTGACATTAGTAAAGGTTACCTTTCTTTAGCAATAATTTAATCAATAATACTAAAGGTAATCTATGCCATGAAAAAGATAATTTATCTTTTACTATGGACAATTAACATGCATCCTGACCTGGCCTACAACGGCATTAACCGACGGAAACCAAGATGAAACGCTATCTAATCGAACGGGAAATTCCTGGCATTGGTAATTTCTCCCTAACCGAGCTCTGCGGTGCAGCCCGAGCTTCAAATCAGGCACTCGCAACCATCGGCCCTGACATCCAGTGGCAGCATTCTTATGTCGCGGACGAAAAGACGTTCTGTATCTACCTTGCTAAGGACGAGGACGCAATCAAAAAACATGCAGAGCTGAGTGGAATACCGGTTTCAAAAATTACTGAGGTATCACAAATCATCGATCCCTTGACTGCGAATAACTAAGTATCTGGGCGACCTTTGAATTGCGGGCGACTTCTGCCTCAAGTCGTCCGCGATGGATCGAGTCGTTGCGAATCAACTCTATTCTAGAGTGATCATAACAAAACAGACGTTGTCCATCGGTCGCTGAGTGTCTTACCCTCACAGCGGCGAAAGGTCTTTTTTACATCATGTTGCTATTGCAACTGTCCTTTAATAATTCACAAAGATGTGGAGCGTGTTTTTTGCCAAACTGGACGATAGTCTTCACTTCTGCTAGGTGATATAGGTGACGGGGTATCAGTATGCGGGTCCAGCTTCATTGCAAAATAGAGCTTTGCAATCGTATTCACCCGGCTACGAACGGCCGGCGTAAGGTCAGCGAGAAATATCAATTCATTTCCTGAGCGTACGTTTTCTAGCGCCTGGACTTCAGCCTCCTAGGTCTGGCGTTTGAGTTTTTCGCCTTGTTGGTGGCCTCGGCTGCTTTGGTTAGCGCGTTCAAGGCACTGTGTAGCTGCTCTAGCGCTTTGTCTTTGTCAGCCAGTTGATTCTGATATTGAGTCTCGTTCGTTATATTGGTGTGTTGTTCGCCCGCAAGTGTCGCGTTGATGGTGCCGAATTGCTCTTTCAATTGAGCGTGTTCATGCCTAATATCATCATACTTAACCAGTGTTGTATTACGAAATTTTATGGCCTGATCCAAACGTTGTTGTAATGCCTGTTGCTTTTCGTTGAGTGTCTCAATCACTGTGTTGCGTTCATCGAAACGAGTAACAAGCCCGGCGTGTTTTTCAGTGACCGTGCCTAGAGTGCGTTGCTCATCCACGAGCTGTTGGTTGAGCATTTTCGTTTCTCCGCGTGATTGGGCTGTAACTGCTTTTTCTGTCTTAATAGTGGCTTCCATTTTTTCCTGCAAAGCATCACGCTCGCGGTTCAACGATGCGCGTTGTTGGGTCATCTCGTCCAGTGCCTGTGTCCGCGCAACATGCTCAGCGTTGAGTGTTTGGTGTTGCGCGATTAGCTGATTCATCGCGGCCTCCTTCTCCAGTACTGTTTTGCGTAGCTGTGCAAGCTCAGCTTCGGCGGTGGTGGCCCGGTGTTCGAGCAGGGCGGTGTCCAGTAGCCGCTTTTCCATCGTGGTCACGGCAATACGGATCCGTTGCTCGGCGTCCTTTCGAATCTCTTCGACACGATCCTCAGCTACTTGCGCTTCATCGAGCGCGATCTGAGTGGCCAGTCGTTGGACTGTGGCCAGTAGCTCAGCATCCAGTGAGCCTGCTTCGGGTGGTCTTTCATCGGCCATCCGTTCTTCGGCAATGCGTCGTCGGTACTTGGCCAACGTGTTGTTGTTGCCCGTGCCCAGAAATTTACGTAACTGGCGTTGTGAAGGTGGAGCACCCTCGGGGCTGGTCAATTCCTGATAAGCCCGCTCGTAGGCCTCAAACGAAAGCCCTGGGCGACCGGGAGCGCCGGGTGTCGGAGTGGCGGGTGTTGATGGCATCGGTGGCTCTCCTTTAGTAGGCATTAGGTCAAAACGCCTATTCTGAAATATTATGTTAAGTTCATTTTAATACCTAATATAATTACGTAAATAGATACGTAATTACAATGAATACGATATTAATATAATCTAGGAGCTGATGACTTCATTTGTCGGTGCAAAAGCAAACAGAAATAATTCAATTGGCGGCCTGTCTAAAGTTCCTGGCAAGCAACTAGAAGAATTCCACCTCAGCCCTTGGCAACAGAGTCATAAAACACCGAAGGTATCAGACGATAACCTATGGGAATATTAAAACATTCGCCAAAAAGTTGGATGAGTTCCATACCTACATTGATAACAACTCGCCGATGATTCCAAACTATGGTGAAAAGTGGCGATACTCGGAAACCATTACCACCCATTTGTGGAATATACGGTTAACGAAGTTGTTGCCAAACGGATGGTAAAAAAACAGCAAATGCAATGGACCGCAGAAGGCGCATAATTTAATACAAACGCGCACGGCCACGTTGAATGGTGAACTTAGTCAGTACTTCAAACGCTTGTATCCGGCATTTCCAGTTGCCAAGAATGAGAACCAAGATCAGCATGAGATAAAACTGGCGGCCTGATAGTGATGAGGTCTACCCTCCGCTATTTTATGCTCTCAAGGTGAGATTGAGAAGTCATGCTTTGGCGTTGGTAAAACAAGTTCGCGCCATCACACAAGCTTCACCCATGCTGTTGTTGTCTATTCTTGAAAGAGAATGTCGGTTGGCGACGCTTAAGTTCCATTAGCAATGTAGACCTAGGAGGCTGTCCTAGAATAGTCTGATCTGCCGCATACGCGATCGTTATGACTGGACAGTCTCCTAGCTGATCATCAAATAAATTTGGGCATTAGTAATTTAGGCAGCGCAAGAATCAATCCCGGAAAGAAAATCACAATTAACAGGACGACAAGCATCGGTAGAAGGACAATGGCCACGTCCCGCAGCGCGCGTTTGACCTCGATATCTCCAACTTTGCAGGCTATCAGTAGGCACAATCCATATGGAGGTGTAACCAATCCAAATGCCAGTGATATAACACCAATGATGGCGAAATGGATTGGGTGCATTTGTGACAATTCCGCCAGTGGCCATAGCACGGTACCGAGTATGATTATTGCGGGAATCGCATCGATAAACATGCCAATCAACAGGAACGATCCGGCCACGATCAGGCCAGTACTGGTTGGATCAACACCGAATGGCTCTAGGATTTCAATGACCGCAATCGGCACCTTGAAATAGGCCAGAATCCAGCCAAAAGCAGACGCCGTGCCAATACAGAACAACGACATAGCAGCGAATTTTGCAGATTGAAACAGAATCGAAGGCAGATTGCCAAAACCTATGGTGCGATAAAATACCCCGCCAAGAATGATCGAGTACAAGACGGCGACTACAGACGCTTCAGTCGGTGTAAAGAATCCCCCGACGATTCCACCAACAATGATTATCGGTGTCATTAGCGGAGGGATCGCGCGAATAATAGCGGCGATTAGTTCTTTGAAAGATGAGCGAGCAAGAATTGGATAGCCGTATATTTTGGCAAAGATGAATACAGCGATCATTTGCGATCCAGCGATCAAAATACCAGGTACTACACCAGCGAGAAATAGGCCGCCAATGGAAACGGACATCAGACCGCCCCAGACGACCATCAAGATACTTGGTGGAATAACAACTCCCATGACCGACGAACACGCCGTGATCGCAACCGAAAAGCTTGTTGAGTATCCAGCCTTTTTCATTTGCGGTATTAACAATGAGCCTATTCCGGCCGCGTCAGCGGTAGAGGAGCCCGAAATACCTGCAAACAACATGCTGACAACTACGTTCACGTGTCCCAGACCGCCCGGCAGATGTCCGACCATAGCTTGCGACAGCCGTATCAGCCGGTCGGTAATTCCGGCCGCGTTCATAATATTTGCCGCGAGTAAAAAGAAGGGCACGGCAAGCAACAAGAATGAGTTATAGGATTTGAACATCTCATTCATCAGAAGCATTGGTGTAAGCCGGTCCTCTATGAAAAACACCGGAATGCACGCTAGTCCCAAGGCGACTGCTACCGGAACACGGAAGATCACTAACACTATAAATAGCGGAAATAAAATTGAGGCGACTTGCCATGCGCTCATGCAGAATCTCCACGATATTGGAGGATATGTCGCCACATCCGTTCCGACAGAAACAGCATCCAGGTGACACCAGTCAGTGGCCAGGCGATGTAGATGAATACCATTGGCAGATCAGCCATCTCGGAGGTTTGCAACAGCCCGAACTGCACTAGTGGCCAGCCCCAAACAATGAAGATAATAGCCAGCAGCATCGACATGGTATCCGCAAATAGCGCTGACAATGCCTTACCTGCGGCGGTTTTTGGTTGCGGTAATAAATCAACGTTAAAATGATCGCCATCACGCATAGCGACCATTGAACCCACCATAATGATCCAGATAAAACAAAAGCGGGCTAGCTCTTCGGTCCAGATGTAGCGTGGAATCAATCCTACGTAGCGAGCCAGTATTTGCATGCTAACAGGGATGATCAATATAGCTATCAACAATGTCAGTGTGTACTTGAGCAGCACATAGTAGCCGTCCAACAGTTTTTTCATGCGGCCCCTCGTTTAGGTGATTATGTTGTGTCAGTGGCACAAGCGATGCCGACGATCGCCATGATCGTCGGCATGTGCAAGTCAGACGCATTCATGCATGCGCCGCCGCTTTACGGTGTTCTACTGAACGGCCTGGATGGCGTCGTAGAGTTCCGCAGCACCAACGTCCTTGAAATACTCTTTCAGCACTGGAATAGCCGCTGACATAAGTTGGTCGCGCTCTGTAAAGGCAACGGTGTTGAGTTTGCCGGCATCTTCCAGTTCACTCATGATGCCTTGACCCTCCGTAAGTTCAATCACTCTACCGAATGTACCGGCATCTTTACCAGCCTGAATAATGGCCACCTGCAGATCCTCCGGCAAATTGCGCAACGTCTTACCACTTATAGCAAGAGGCCGAACTGTAATGGAGTGGGCGGTCAGCGATATGTTCGGTCCAACTTCGTAGAACTTCATTTGGCGAATACCGGCAGCTTCATTTTCCGCAGCATCAATGACACCAGTCTGAATGGCATTATAAACTTCAGAGTAGGCGATAACACTAGGTGCCATACCGAACGCGTCAAACAACTTGGTTTGGATCGGAGCACCCATCACGCGAATCGGAACATTTTTGATTTCGCTCATGTTGGTCACCGGTTTGTTGACTATCAGGTGCCGAACACCCCCGCCACCATAGCCCAGCAACAGGATGTCAGCGCGTTTATAGATATCGTCGACTACCGGTTGAAGAACATCACCGGACAGCACCTTGCTCCAATGGCCAGCATCGCGATAGAGCATAGGCGGGTCGAGAAGCGTTGCCATTTTGGAAAACGTGGACATGTGAGACGGTGACGCAACTGCGTAGTCGACCGACAGGCCCTGATTCATGTAAGCGACATAGTCCTTTTCTAATCCGAGTTCGCTGTTTAGGTGCATCACAAACTCTAAATCATGCTCGCCGCTGTAATACAACTGCGTCAGTTGCTCAAACTTGCGCATCAAACGCGTGAACGCGTGTTTTTCATCAAATTGACTCGCACCATGCAACGTTATGGTGTCTGCATGAGCCGGCGTGATGGCATTAATTAACCCCGCTGCAAGAGCAAGTCCAATGAGTGCCGATTTATTCTTCAAACGTTTGATCACGAGCAGTTCCTCTGGTGTGTATCGATTGAATTTAGTTAATTCGGAGTGCGCCTACAGAACGATAATGGCGGTCACGACGATGACGAAAATATGGAAACATCCCTACGGTGTTGGCTGTTGTTGTCAGTGGTGTATTAATCTTTGATTCAGTCAACACAATCATTTAACCGGAATCTTCCAGATATCAAGATTACGAGTATTAACTTGTTATTGTCAACTGCGCTAGTGGGAATAGCATAAAATAGCTTGGAATAAAGCTGATCAATCTCATGCCGGCAATTTAATCTCATGGTGATATCGGATCTCATTCTTGGCAACTGGAAACGCCAGAAAACAGCGTTCGAAATACTGACTAAGTTCGCCATTCAATGTGACCGTCCGCGCTTGTATTAAATTATATGCCCCTTCTGCAGACCATTACATTTGCTGTTTTTTTCACCCGTTTGGCGACGACTTCGTTAACCGTAGACTCCACAAATGTGGTGGTCATGGTTTCCGAATATCGCCACTTTTCACCATAGTTCGGAAATATCGGTGAATTGTTATCAATGTAGGTATGGAATTTATACAACTTTCTGGCGAATGTTTTAATATTCCCAAAGGTTATTGTTGGCTCACTCGCTGAGGAAACATGCTTTGGCAACTACTGACTCAAGACACTAAATAATTTCCGATTACGCTTCTCACAGTGACAATGATAGAGCCTGAGAGACGACAAAGAGACGATATCGAAGACGGTTCGGTAATAGAGATTACGATGCTCTTTCAGTCGTCGTTTTTTCTCACAGCACGGGCATCGTTTCTGTGGTTTTATGAACTGATTGGCTTGAAGCTCAACAATCTGTTGCTGAAGCGTTTTCAACAGTTGTTTGGATTCAGCGAGTGACAGTCCAATGAGCTCATTGGGATGGAACGATTTACTGAGGTGAATGATGTCTTGTTGAATGACAGGTTCATCACCATCCATGATGTTCCTGCAGAGAGTGATATCCACGGGATAACCTCCCCTGGGGAGACAACACGATAAGGATAATCAAGACTACGCTGATTAAAGGCAGGCGTCGACCAACTGTCGATTAACCGCGAGGCGACAGAACACGGGCGGTCTGCACTGTTCGTTAATGAACTTGAGTCGCTCTATCAATTCACTCACCGTGAGATCTTCGATGGAATCGACGCTGTGCTGGGCGAATTGTAAATCTAAGCAGCAATTTGAGTCTTAAAAAGTGCATGGCAGTGTGACTTCCACGCATAGTGAGTGAGATTTGCGCGTTGCGAGTAAACACTATCGTTTGCACTGACAGGTGTCTTGCCATCCAACGATTGGTGAGCCCGATGTTGATTGTAGTACTGTGCGAATGACTCGAGTTTTCGCTCCAAATCTTGTGTATTCCAAAAAAACAATCGATCAAGATACTCTCGACGAATCGTTCCAATCAGTCGTTCAATATAAGGATGAGAAGTTGGTGTGTAAGGGATGCTCTTTATTTCTGCAACTTCAAGTATGTGAAGATTGGCTTGCCAACGATGATAGCGGAGTAGGGGATCGTTATCTGAACTGAGATACCGTGGAACACCCTGATTGGATATCGCACAGTTGAACATGCAGCACAAGGTAACGCCATCGACATCACCAGACTGAATACCAAAACCGATGATGCAACGAGTGTACTGATCCATGACGACTAGAACCCAATGAGTCTGTAGTAGTATTGACTCACAGCGAAATAAGTCAGTACTCCAGAGGATATCTTTTGTATGCCCGAGAAGAGATAGCCAAGAGGGGCTATTGCCTTCGTCGTCAGAGGTATAATGATCATTCAATATTCGTCGCACGACATCTTTGTTAATAGCTGTGCCGGACGTATTGTCGATCTGTTGTGCTACGCGTAAAAATCCTGAACCAGAGTTACGTCGTTTAATGCGATGACTGCTTCAATGATTTCCTTAGACGGCACTTTCGGTCTGGGTTTGCCTTTCTTATTTGATGAATAGCGCAGGCGATATTTACGTTTTCTAAGCAGTACGTGAAATTTTAACAACGTAGATGGTCGGACAATGACAGCGCACGGACAATCTGGCGCGAATTCAGAAATAGTGACCAGAAACCTAGCAAAACACGATCAAGTGGTGTCAACCTGGGTGATCGACGCTGATGTTGTCGCGTGATCATTAGCTGCTGTTTCATCAATAGGCTATCAGCAACAATTGACCTTGCGCCACCTTTTCTTAAAAGCTTGGCAATGGTGGTTAACAGATGCACCGTTAAAATAAATATGTCCCTCATAATTTCGCAGAATAGGGGAGATTGACCGCAAGAACAAGACTACACAACTTGTTGTATTTCGGCGATAATTTGTAATTCGCCCACCACAGCCATGTGTTGGCTAAGCCTACTACGTCAAGGGCACGAAATGGCTGTCGATAAAAATGTGGATAGTTGTATTATAAAGTGCAGAAGATAAATCATGGGTTATGATTACAGCGGTTATTGGAACAATTGCAGCTTTGTGCAAGTCCAGTTTAGTTCAAGATAATTACCTACTGGCGTTGATCCGCGGCAAACTGATCGAACGCAACGGCTGCCACCAATATGATGCCAATGACGATCTGTTGAACGAAAGATGACACATTCAATAGCACTAGACCATTGGTTAGCACACCGATTAAACAAGCGCCAACCACAGTACCGAAGATACTACCTACACCACCAAACAGGCTGGTACCGCCAATGACCACTGCGGCAATGACGGTGAGTTCTATGCCCATGCCCGCTACCGCTTCGGCAGAGTTTAACCGTGCAGATAGTAGAAATCCAGCGAGCCCGCAGAAGAAGCCGAGAATGACGTACACCAGAAAAATAACGCGACGCGTGGGAACTCCGTTAAGTGCTGCGGCACGAGCATTTCCTCCAGTCGCATACACATGCTGTCCGAACTGACAATAGCGCAGTACCAGATGTGCTGCGATAGCACAACCGAGAAAAATGATGACCGGAACAGGTACCTGGCCAACACGGCCTTGTCCCCACCATGCGTAGTCGGGTGCGAAGCCACTAATGGGACCACCTCCGGAAAACAGCAGGGCTGCGCCGCGAAATGCTGTTAGGCCTCCAAGCGTTACGACGAACGGAGGGACCTTGAGTCGCGTAATGGCTGTACCTTGTATAGCGCCGCCAAGCATACCTACCAATAGGGCGGCACCCATTGCCAACAACGCAGGATTGCCCGTATCTAAGTTTGCACCGATTGCAAAGCGATCGGCTAGGCCTCCTTTGGCAACATAGGCACTCACCAATCCAGCCAGCGCCAGTAACGATCCCACTGAGAGATCAATGCCAGCAGTTAGTACAACGAATGTCATGCCGATAGCGATCAGACCAGAGATCGACACTTGTCGTAAAATATTGAACAGATTTAACGGATGCAGGAATCGCGGTTCTAGTAGCGCGAATACTGCAATCAGCGATAGCAAAAATATGGGCGCCGCAAAGCGGGCTGAAAATTCCAACGCGCTGAGCGGTGCCTTAGTATTAGCGTCACTCGACATGGTTATGGGTGCCTTTCGAGGATACTTGCCTGTCCCGTTACCTATTGCAATTCACCAAGCCGCTCACCTTGATCGATGTTGTCTTTGGTAATAGCGATCGGTGTTAGCAGCACAAGCTTTTCAGGCACTGTACCATCTCGTAAGTAGTTCACAATGGCTTGCATCGCTGTGCGGCTCTGTCCCCCTGGGAACTGTTCGATGGTAGCTGTTAGTCCACCGTCACGCACGCTTCCTAATGCTTCAGGCAACGCATCAAAACCGATGATAACGATCTCGAGATTCTGTTCCTGGGCCACCTGTAAGGCACCGAGTGCCATGTCATCGTTAGCGGCAACAATCACATCGGGTGGAGTAGCGAGACCAGCAAGAATGGCTTCTGTTACAGAGGCACCTTCTTCTCTCGCGAAATTCGCTGTCTGTTCAGCCACAAAGGTGTATTTGTCAGCCATGGTGTCCAGTACATCATGCACACCACGGTTGCGATCTATTGCTGGGCTGGAACCCGGTTGCCCCTGTAGGTTTACCACTGTTGCACCATCAGGAAACAATTTTACGATCAGGTTCGCTTGAGCCTGACCGCCGAGAACGTTGTCTGCCCCCACATGTGAAAGAATGCCATCCACTCCTTGAACTGCCCGATCAATCGTGATTATCGGGATCTTTGCATCAACTGCTTGTTGCAAAGCTGGCGCCATGGCAACCGCATCAATCGGTGAGATAACAATGCCGTCAACACCCTTAATGATAGCCGACTCTACATCACCGGTTTGCTTTGGAGTCTGGTTCTGACCGTCAGATTCCATCAGGGTGATACCACCCAATACTTCCGCTTCGGCAGTAAGCTCTTTTTGCATGTGCACGAAGAACGGGAAGCCAAGGCTGGGAACAGATGTAAAGATCTGCAAGTCTTGTGCGAGTGAATTACCTGAAACAGCTAGCGCAGTTGCGAGCAAACTCGCTTTCAACGCCCCTTTGATTGACGGGCGATTGTGGATAGTTTGCGTGGATTGGCAAACATTGTTTTTTTGATAGTACATGGTTAAACCCTCCATTTACGCAGCTCATTAGCTGCAGTTGTTCCGCCTGACGATGCGATGTACTGTTCCACACAGATATGCGAGACCAAGCCCGTGGTTCGGGCCCGTCGCCTAAATAGCGTTGAGCGGTAACTACTTGTCATGCAGATGCTATTGCCCCTGTAATGAGGCCAGTCACCTCTTCAGGTGAGCTGTCTTGAATAGGTTTGTCGGCTACTTTTTCGCCGCGTCTGAGAACCACCACGCGATCACAGACGCCGAATACGTCCGGCATACGATGGCTGATCAGGATGACCGTGTGATGCGATTCCTTGAGGCGTCTGATCATGTTGAGTACTTCGGCCACCTGCCGTACACTGATTGCGGCGGTGGGTTCATCCATAAGCACAATTTTTGGATCCGACAAGCGGGTGCGTGCGATGGCGACTGCTTGGCGTTGTCCGCCGGACATCTGCCGTACCAAATCGCGGGGTCGTGTTTCCGAGCGAAGTTCCAAAAACAGCTCGGCTGCCCGACGATTCATGGTGGAGAAATCTAGTACGCGGAAAGGCCCCACATTGCGTTTGATTTCACGGCCCAGAAATACATTGGCCGCAGCCGTTAAATTATCGCAGAGTGCAAGATCCTGATAGACGATCTCAATGCCGTGCTTTCGAGCATCAATGGGCTGCTGGAAACGGACTGGTTTGCCGTTGAGATGCATGCTGCCAGAGGTGGGTAGAAAATTACCAGCGATGATCTTTGCAAGTGTGGATTTGCCAGCGCCATTGTCGCCCATCAAGCCGATCACTTCGCCAGGCTCGACCGAAAAACTAATACCCGACAGAGCCGTGATGGCACCAAATGTCTTGGTTACATTATTGAATGCTAGCAACGACAATACATATTCTCTCTGAGCGCCTGTCCTATTGAAGCACAGCAGTAGTGCATTTGTAAATATATTGCATAGTCCAATATGAAGTGAGTTGAAGCAGACCCTCGATTCCAACATTAAATGGGTCTGAACTAACAAAAATTGTTCATAATTTGGCGATGCAAGCGATTATTGCCATCGATGAACTGACTACGTTAACTGATCTATAAAAATAATCTTCAGACTACAAGGTTTCAACCTATTTCAGTCTCATTTGTTAAACGGAAAATACTTCTATGCTTACCTGTTTAAATGTTCGCTAAGGTTAATACTCCGTGGACTTAATAACCACGTGCAACAGGTGACCGTTTACTGCAGTACGAAGCCGTTTGTAATGACAGCCGATTTTCTCAGGCAGTGGATAGTCCAGGCTCGCAACGCTAAGTGTTCGCCAGATTACAGAAGAGCGAAGCGCACACGTTGCAGTATTATTTTTCAGAGGAATTCGATGGTCATTGAGAAAGGTCCAACGCATTGGTTCGCGCTTGATAAGATGCAGGCATTGACGCTAGGTTCGCCCATCGATTCGTAGTCAAGCACCACGCTCCAGTGCCTGGTGAAAACAGATGCACAATTGATTCATACATCGTTAGAAAACCGACTCATTGATAAACTGGTTTTGCCATCGATGCCGAGTTCGAATAACCGCGTGGGCGAGCAACTTTAGTCGTTGCCCCATTGACGACGCGTTTTCCAATATCGATAAATTTTCGAATCAAATGTGGCCAACATAGTTAGCGCCAAGATTCCAGTTCGTGGTTTTAGCCCACATAATCATCGGTGACCAGATAACCGGTGAATTCTCTGAACAGAGTGTCCACTGCCTCTTTACCCTGCGAAACCTGTGTCAGAAAATAGTTCACGTAAATTGTCTCTCATTACGGCGGGGTCGGCGTCAACACCTGTCCAATACTTTATGCCAAGAACACCCTGGTTAACTAGCATCCCCAGCCCATCAAGTACTCGACAACCTTTGCGTTCTGCATCCATAATAAATTGGGTTCGTGGAGGATTGGGAATGACGTCCGCAACAACATGATGAGGCTGCAGCGTGTCCAGATCGACAGCTAACTGTGCATCGATATTCGGATATAAACCGATTGAGGTCGAATTAACAACGATGTCTGTTTCTGGCGGTATGCTGTAATCACCCTCCCAGGCCTTGAAGTCGGAATTCGTTGTGGTTTTAGACTTGAGCAATTGAACAAGAATCTCCCCACGCTCTTTACCACGATTAACGATAGTGATCTGTTTAACACCACATAAAGCAAGCTCGACCGCAATTGCTCGGGCTGCGCCACCAGCGCCAAAAATCAGCACTGATTTATTCTTAGGATCGATCACCTCATGCAACGAACTGACGAACCCTTTGCCATCAGTGTTTTCGCCAACCAGTTCCTCACCACGTCTTACAACCGTATTGACGGCGCCCATAATCTGTGCCGATTCGCCCAGTCTGTCTAAATGCTCAATAACGGCCACCTTGTGGGGCAGCGAACAATTAAAGCCAGCCCAACCCATCGCTTTGGCACCACGAACCGCATCACCGAGATTTTCAGGCGTTACCTCGCAATTTAAGTATCGCCAATTTAGCCCATGATGTTGGTAGGCGGCTTCAACCATTGCAACGGTGGGGTTCTCTGCCGCGGGCATCGCAAAACAGCCAGTCAAACTGCTTAGGAAATTCATGCTCATTTGTTTTTACTCCCAGAGATATCGTGTTACCCATTGCGTAGATCAAAACCGCGCAGTAGCCATCATCCACAACTCTACTGCCGCCTGAGCTCAACGGCAAGCCTTGATACACTCCGATACAGGGAGCGATAACGGTTTTGTTGCAATCAATCAGCTCAACAAGCAACACCAGACTCTTTACACAGAGCATGTTTCGCTGACGCAGGAACTAGACGACATGACCCGGCAACGTGCGGCATTGAGCCTCGAATGCGATACCTTACAGGATAAAATGGAAGCAACTATTCAGGCAGAAAAAGCTGCTACTACTGCTCTATTACACGCTAAATTGGAACATTCAATTGCCCACAAATATTCGTGCAATATTAGCGATTTACTAAATCATATTTATTGTTTTTAGTTATGGCCGGATATATTCAGTGTTCTTGTGCAGGAACTTGGACGCCAAGTTCACAATATTTCCAAAATCAACTATGAAAAATTTGCTCTAGAAGAACGCGAAGTTATCCCTAGAGAATATGGTCTTCGACTTACAAACAATGTAGATGCGCAGGCAAATGAGAAACTGGTGCAGTTTCTGTACAAAGGCAATACTATCGCCGAGTCCGTCATTGGTACGCCTGAAAGCATCGCTACGTTCGATCTAAAAAGCGCCAAAAAGTTTCATGCAGCAACACACCGACCAGAGAATGCTGTTTTGTTTGATGAGCAGCACGTTGAGTTTATAATCCATACAAAACCCGATACTCGTGTCAGTTTTCAACGACTACAACAAGCGTTTGAGCAAGCACTTAGAAAGTGCTTTTACAGGTATACCTAAAAGTACATTTGACAAGGTAGAAAAACAATTTGACACCTATTGGCTAGACTGGAACGACGACAACAAGACTGCGATTTGGATGACAAATTATGTTTAAAATTGTGTCTCACAGTTGCGTTAACTACTGTCTAAGAAGCAGCTGCGTCGCATGGCTAAGCGCTTGAATAAGAATGATTTAAACAGTTTTCTTAAAGCATTTTAGAAACCAAGCTGCCAGTGACTTCAACCATTGTATATACCGGATGTATGTTGCAATGGTCTTGGAAGTTGGTTTTGTGGGTTCTTTCTTAAGCTCGTGCCAGTGAGTAAATCCGTCGTCTGATTTGAGCACTTACAGACTGTCAAGCTTCTCTCGTGCAGCCGGCGTAAGATCTGAGGCTATGTTGGTAAATAAATGGTCTAGTGCAGAAGCGCGAGCCTTATGTGCGAGACGCTCAAGTGTTGAGAAAGTGGGGAGTTCGAAACTTTCCTTGATAAGAATTTCGAGCATCGCGTTAATGACATCAACCGTGCTTTCTTTCACGGTGGCAATATCGTAGGCGAAGTTTAACAACCATTCCCCATCACGAATGATATCGAAAGACTTACAACGCAGTACTCACGTATTGAGTGTTTAATTCGATAGGACGAGCGTTGAGTTATTTTGAGGGGCCCGGTGGGCTCCTTCAAGTCAATCGATAGTGCAACAGTTGAGATGACTTTCTGCGGGATGTCCGAAGGGCGAAGGAAGTAGCCCACGTCTGATATCTCGATCGACTGAGCGCGGTAGATCTGGTTATCGACATAAGGGTCTTAATGCACTTTCAGTACTCGCGCGCAGCATGGTTTTTGCCATCTCGATGACCTGACGCCCCTGCGTCTTGTCCAATTCGACGGCTATGGCCACTGATGTGGCTACCACCTTGATATGAAAATGCAACACGAGCTTAACTTTTCGATGAGAATGAGGCTTGAACAAGTGCTTAGTGCGATTAAAGATAAGATCAAGGTTTTTCTGGGTATCAGCATCATCAATAGCCTTGAACTCTTTGTTCGATGCCATGCCCATCCAGACATCGCGCACCACTGGATCTTCGCGGTGCATCGTGTAATACACATCAAGAAGAGAAATTCCGATGTTTGACAGCTCATCAAGATCGGCAGGAGGTGTCGACAACACCTCGGCAACGCCCTGATGGTTTATATCCAGGTAATGTTGCGCCAGTCCCGCCACGATGGCGTGCTTATTCGGAAAATACTGATAAATCGAGCTGATCGTGATCCCGGCTGTACTGGCGATACCGGTCATTTTTAGCCCGGCATAGCCATGTTCAAGAATGAGTGCTTTAGCACTATCCAGAATTTGCTCAACCCGGCGTTGACTGCGGGCTTGTTGGGGTGCCCGAATATGCTCAGTTTCAACCACACTCATATCTCATTGACAAATCTGAATAAGTTTCAGTATTGTATTTGGACCGTCTGTTGTCAACCGGCGTGTTGCATAAGTTGGGGAGCTGATGCATAAGCTTGGTCAATAGTGTGCGCTGTATGCTCGACACTACAAACATCGGCACTGCCAACATCGCCTGCGTGTGAGCGAGATGCAGATCCAGATAGCGCTGAGCAAGCGAGGTGACGATCGCTTCCTTGTTGGGAAAATACTGGTAGATCGAACTGGTGGAGATTTGCGCGTTGCGGGCAATATCAGTCATTGTCAACGCAGCACAACCGCTGTTCAGAATGTGTGCTTTTGCACCATCGAGAATCTGCTGCACTCTCTGCTCGCTTCTTACTTGCTGTGGCTTGTGAACAGGATCAAGCCTTGATGATGGCGTCCTCATTGATGAAAAAATCTGTGTGCAGACGCAGTTGAGTCAACATCATCTGTACTTGGCAACACCTTTATGACTACCGAGCTGTCCAGCATTGCTGTGCACTTTGCGATGACGATGCAAGGGATTGGAAGGCGCATGTTGATTCCTCTCTAATCTGAAACAATTTCAGGTTTAACTTGACGGGTCGAGTTTGTCAACGTATAAAGCTGAAAAAGGTTCAGATATGGAGTGATACCGATAATGACCGAAAAGTATCCAGATCGATCGTCAAGTGACCTATGCACATCGTCGTTCCACTGCCATGAGAAGCGCACAGCAGACTACACGGTGACAGCTCTTGATACGCTTGCTAATTCCCGACAAACGCACAAGAGAATTGGCACAAACGCGCGTAGTAACAACCGCTTGCGATGTCGCCAACGAAGCGTCCAGATTGTGTTCGGCGTGGTGATGGCACTTGCACTGCCAGTGGTCTTGGCTGCCAGTGAAGCAAAGCCTGTGAAGATCCTGAAACTTGGTGATGAAAATGCTGAGGTCACTCGAAGCTTCTTCGGTCGGGTTACCGCAAAGCAATCAGTGGACCTGGCCTTTCAGGTGGCAGGGCAAGTAGTTGAGTATCCAGCTGTAGAGGGTGAATTGATCGAGCAAGGTAGTTTGATTGCGCGCCTTGATCAGGAGCCTTTTCAACTGGGGCTGGATCGGGCCATGGCCTCGAAACGGCAGGCTGATCGAACACTAGCGCGCCTTGAGCAATTGCAGGGGATGAGTGCAAGCCGTGCCTCGGTAGAGGATGCACGAACCGCCGCCGAGATCGCCTCTGTTGCTGTGAGGGATGCTGAGTATGCATTGTCACGTACCACCTTACGTGCACCGTTTGCAGCACTCGTGGCGAGTCGGTCCCTAGCGAACTTTTCAACCATCGATGCAGGCTCACCCATCGTGCGATTGCATGACATGTCGGAGTTGCAGATCGAGATAGATGTACCGGAGGTTTTATTCCAACGGATTGGCAACGATCCGAATCTAACGCTGGTAGCGCGCTTTCCAGCTAGCGACACCTTGTACCCGATCGAGTTCCGGGAAGTGAATGCAGAAGCCTCGCGAATCGGGCAGACCTTCAAGGTGACGTTGGGAATGCCCCCGCCTGCGGATCTACTGCTATTTCCAGGTGCGTCGGTCACTGTAATCGCCACGTTGTTGGATGCCCCATCCGGATTGCACGTTCCATCAACCGCGCTCTACAAGGAACTAGATGGGTCGGTAGCATTGCTGCGCTTCGACAATGAGGGATATGGGTCCGAGGGCTCCATCACCAAAATACCGGTCCAGATCAGGATCAGCGAAAACGGAGAAGTACAGGTGCTCTCAGGCATCGCACCAGGCAGCGAGATCGTTGTCTCGGGTGTCGATACGCTGAGCGATGGTCAGAGCGTTAGCCGCTTCGGCGAATTCTAAACAACGGGTGGAGACTGATCATGACTATTGCCAAGAACAGCATCGATAAGCCGATCATCACCTGGTTGTTTATTCTGACGTGTCTGGTGGGTGGGATCTGGAGCTTCTTCTCTCTGGGGCGGTTGGAGGATCCTGCCTTTACGATCAAAACGGCCGTTGTGGTGACCCAGTACCCTGGCGCCTCTGCCGAGCAGGTGGCGCGTGAGGTCTCTGAGCCTTTGGAGAGTGCCATCCAGAAGATCGCGGATGTTGACGAAATTGTGTCGATCAACACGCCAGGACAATCATTGATCGAAGTAGAGATTAAGCCGCACGTACAGGGTGATCAGTTACCCGCGATCTGGACAAAGCTGCGTGCACGGATATCTGATGCGGCATATGGTTTGCCAGAAAATGCCTCAACGCCGTTCGTCAACGACAGTTTTGGCGATGTGTTCGGGTTGTATTTTGCGGTCACCACGGATGGGTTCAACGACAGCGAAATCCACCAGCTTGGCAAATCCCTGCGCCGGGAGCTCCTGGCGGTTCCCGGGATTGCGGATGTGGATCTATCCGGGTTACCTGAGGAGGCGATTTTTGTCGAGCCAAATCTTGCCCTGACGGCCAATCAAAATGTTCCGCCGCTGGCGATTGTCGATGCCATTGCGCGCTCTAACTCTGTCGTAGCTGCCGGAAAGATCGGCGATACCCAGATCCAGGCACCGATGGGCTCGAATAGCGTCAACGACATTTCCAGCCTATCGATCGGCGTGGGTGGGCAGGTGATCTCACTGAACGACATTACCTCGGTCAGTCGCTCTCGAGTTGATGACCCATCACTTATGGTTCGTCACAACGGTGCTGAAGCATTCACGCTGGGTGTTGCAGGATCACAGAGTGAGAACATCGTCGAGGTGGGAAAACGCGTCGAGGCCCGCTTGGCGACGCTGTCCGCAACGTTACCTGCAGGTGTACAGATCAACCCTATTTATGAACAACACAAGGTAGTCGAAGAGGCCTCTAACGCCTTTCTGGTCAATATTGCCATGTCCGTGGGTATTGTTATAGTGGTGCTAGCACTGTTCATGGGTTGGCGAGCTGCTGTAGTAGTGGGCAGTACTTTACTGTTGACAGTGTTTGGTACGTTGCTGTTCATGAAACTGCTCTCCATCGAGATGGAGCGTATTTCACTTGGTGCTTTAATCATTGCAATGGGGATGTTGGTAGATAACGCCATCGTCGTAGCTGAAGGCATGCAGAGTGCCATGAAGCGTGGGAGTAGCTCACGTGATGCGGCTGATGAAACGGCCTCCAAGACGCAAATACCGTTGCTCGGCGCTACCGTGATCGGCATCATGGCCTTTGCGGCAATTGGACTTAGCCCCGATGCAACCGGGGAGTTTCTATTCTCACTCTTTGCCGTCATTGGCATCTCGTTGCTGTTGTCATGGTTATTGGCCATCAGCGTAACACCGCTATTTGGTCATTACTTCTTTAAGCAAGGCTCTGCTGGTGATAAGGATGCCTACTCAGGCAGCGTATTCCGCGCCTATGGGGTATTGCTGCGCCAGTCACTCAAAGTACGCTGGGTGATTCTTCCAGCACTTGCCGTAATTACAATTGCCTCGTTTGCAGGTTTTACACAGGTTAAGCAGCAGTTCTTTCCGGACTCAAACACCCCGCTGTTTTTCGTCAACTACAAACTCCCCCAAGGTACCGATATCCATCGTACCGCTGCAGATCTTGAGATGATCGAACAGTGGTTGTTGGAACGCGATGATGTAAAGGCTGTCACGGCCTTTATCGGAGATGGTGCGTCGCGCTTCATGCTGACCTATCCCACACAGCGTCCAAATCCAAGCTATGGGCACTTGATTGTGCGCACCGATAGCATCAATGATATTGCGCCGTTACAGCAAGAACTGGAAGACTTTGGTCAATCCCGACTGGTCGATGGGGAGTTTCGAACCAAGCGTTTGTTGTTTGGGCCGGGCGGGGGAGATCCGATTCAACTACGCCTGTCCGGACCAGATCCAGACGTGCTCAGATCAATTGGAGTGGAGGCGGCAGAGCGTATGCAAGCTTCATCAGATGATTTTGTTGGTATGCGTACTGATTGGCGTGAACAGGAGCTGGTGGTTGTACCTGAGTACGCAACTCAGCGCGGACAAACAGCTGGAGTGACACGTGACGCGGTGGCCGATACGCTGCGTTTTGCCACAGATGGAGTGCTTGCAGGCATCTATCGCGACGCCGAACGCCTAGTGCCAATCATTGTTCGCGCACCCCATTCGAGCGATGTTAATTTGATCGATCAGATGAGCTATTCGGATTCAGCGCAGACGCTGGTACCGTTAGGACAGGTGATCAATGGGTTCGGCTATGAGTTGCAGGACACGCTCTATCACCGACGGGATCGTGTCCCAACGCTGACGGTGTCAGCAGACATTTCACGCAATGCAACCGCGGCAGAGGTTCACACAGCAATTCGTGAGTCGGTAGAGGCTATGGCGTTACCAGTAGGTTACAGCATGGGCTGGGGCGGTGAGTACGAGGAATCGGGAGAGGCACAACAGTCATTGGCCAATCAGCTACCACTGGCGTTGCTGATCATGGTGTTGACTTCGATACTGCTGTTCAATGCACTTCGCCAACCCCTGATCATCTGGCTGCTGGTACCGATGTCGGTTACCGGTGTGGTGATTGGTCTATTGGTCACCGGTTTGCCGTTCAGTTTTACAGCGCTCCTGGGGCTGTTGAGCTTGTCAGGCATGCTGATCAAGAACGGTATCGTCCTGGTGGAGGAGATTGATCTAGTGCGGGCGCAGGGTCTATCACTGATAGATGCAATCGTTGCCGCCTCAACCTCTCGCCTGCGACCAGTTGTACTGGCGGCTGCCACCACCATCCTGGGCATGATCCCGTTGCTGACGGATGCCTTCTTCGTGTCGATGGCAGTCACGATCATGGCAGGACTTGCGTTCGCCTCAATTCTGACTTTGATTGCAGCACCGGTGTTGTATTACGTATTTTTTAAGCGTGATGAGCAGACGTCACTGTCGACACCCGATGTGAAACTCGACGCGCCAGAGTCCGGCAATACTGATATGTGTACAGACGCAGGATCATGATGCAACAGGAGTCATAGACGATGCGCAACTTGAAGGAATACACTGATCAACCGATTGTGATCAGCACCACGGTTGATCATGTTCTGAATAGCATGAAAATCATGGCCGCCACCCAATTGCGATTTAACTTACTAGTAGCTGCTGTGTGTTTTTTGAGCGTGGGCACTATTTTTATCTTGGTGCTCTGACGATTGACGAATACGAATAGTGCTGGCTGAAACGGATCTAGGATTAGAGTCTGTTCTACAATCAGTGACAGGCCGTTGATCTATTTACGAAAGTCTACGCTGTGCACACATAAATAGACTCGTGGCACCGTCGGTGCGGGTCGCATCATGATGGCTCTAACTGATGAACCAGTCGGGCAATCCAATCTGCTTCTGGCAACACGCTAAGCTGGAGACTTGTATCGCAGTAGTGCAAACTGAGCGCGTGTGCGCTTAGGTTCGGTGTCAGCACTTCAGCAAAACACACTTCTTCATGGACAGTTCTAGTGGTGGCTCTCTTCAGTGAGCTGCGCCACTGATAAAGTGTTTGGGCGGAAATGTTCTGTACTTTGGCATACTTGGATAGGGATTGGCCACTGCGTTCGGCATACGCAAGATGTTCGGACCAGTATTGCTGCTTTGCTGTGAGAGTTGATGTCATGTGTGATCTCCTTTTTGGGAAATCAGATGATGATCATCCGTGTAGAGCCTGGCAAGATGTAAATGGCACGACGCTTACGTCATTTCACCCTTGATGGCCGTCAGAGCTATCGTGGCTTTAAAACCAGGCTTATGCAATGTTCGCTTCCTTCTCATTGAGCTTCTCTCCAGAATAATGGAGGAAAGCGCACATGTCATCCTTGGGCTGTCCAATGATTGGGATCCACTACTCTCTGGGAATGTATATGCCAATCCAAAAGCGCGGGTATTTGCGTGTGCCGTAGCAATACGGAACGGGCTGGCTGGAGCCACCCGAGATGTATGAAAAGCCATGGACGTGATGGAGGAATCATGGCCCTCCGGAGTCTGCCTGCAGGGGCTGGCTTCAAACCGCCCCGAGCGGCATTGGCTGAAGACCGTTGTCGTGAGCGTCGAGGGAGAAGGCGTATCCATGTGGTACGTCAGGTATGGATCAAGAAGGCGAATACAAGTGAACCACCGTTTAGGCGTCGATACGCGTACAACGACATCAAAACCGAGAGCGCAAATAGTCTCGGGACAAGCCTATAGGCAACCTGCTTACTGGATGGGCGGTGTCCGGCGTAGAGGTGGCGCGAGCTTGATCCGGGCGCGTCTATGGAACTGCGGGAACTCGAACTATGATGTTAAGGAAAGAGGCCAAGTGAATAAAAGCAAGGCTGCAAGTACCGATACATGGTTCGAGGACGGACCGACTCGTATTAGCGTTGAGGCTGCTGTAATGGCGGCGGAGCAAAGGGGTCGGGTTGTTCCAGTCGAAGCACCTGTCAACTCTCTAGGGAGAATGAGCACGTGACTGAGACAAAACCATTTTGTATTCCTAAAGCGCTGGTGTGGGAGGCATGGCAGCGCGTAAAGGCCAACAAGGGAGCGGCTGGAATTGATGGTCAGACGATTGAGATGTTTGAGTCTGACTTGAGTAAGAATCTCCACCGGATTTGGAATCGTATGTCGTCGGGAAGCTACTTTCCTCCGGCGGTCAAGGCTGTACCGATTCGCAAGAAATCAGGTGGGGTGCGGATACTCGGAGTGCCGACGGTTGGTGATCGAATCGCCCAGACTGCCGTCACTCTCGTGCTTGAACCCATTCTGGAGCCCATCTTCCATGATGACTCCTACGGGTACCGGCGTGGTAAATCAGCACACGATGCACTCGCGGTAACGCGCAAGCGATGCTGGGAGCGTAACTGGGTGCTGGAGTACGACATTCGCGGCTTATTCGACAACATCAATCACGAGTTGCTCCTGAAAGCACTTCATCATCATTGTGATGAACGTTGGATACTGCTTTTGGTGAAGCGCTGGCTAACGACCCCTATGCGAGGTGCAGGCGTTTGCGAGGATCAGAGAACAGTGGGAGCGTGGCAAGGCGGCCCACTTTCTCCGATGCTTGCGAATCTGTTTCTACACTACGCCATGGACCATTGGCTAGCGACTCATCATCCAAGTGTACCCTTCTGTCGTTATTCCGATGATGGCATTTTACACTGCAGAACTGAAGCTGAAGCAATTCAAATGCGTGAGCATTTGAGTATCAGGCTTCAGGCCTGTGGTCTTGAAATGCATCCGGACAAAACCCGGGTGGTGTATTGCAAGGATGCAAATCGTACTGGTACAGCTGAGAATATTCAGTTCGATTTTCTTGGTTATACATTCAGACCACGACCTGTGCGAAGTAGTACGGGAGTTGTATTTACAGGGTTCGGACCGGCTATGAGTCGGAACGCAGCCACGTCGATCAGGCAGACCATTCGTCGCTGGCGGCCGAGTCACTGGAGCGATGTTCCTCTCGAGGAACTGTCGCGCTGGTACTCACCGGCCATCCGTGGATGGATGAATTACTACTGCCGCTTCCAACGATCTAAGTTCAAGGTCATAGCTGATCATCTGGATGATGCGCTAGTTCGATGGGCAATGAGGAAATACAAACGTCTTCGCGGACACAAGACGCGGGCAAATAAATGGCTCGCCGCCAAACGGCGGCAACAGCCATCACTTTTCCCGCACTGGTGCCTTGCGTTGGAGTAACTGGTTGGAATGATGGGAGCCCGGTGAGTCGAGAGGTTCACGCCGGGATCTGAGAGCAGCTGGAGGTGCAATTCCTCCGGCTGACTCGACCGCTAAGCTGATTTAGATGGAATGCGATATGCGCTCGTGACAGAGTTCACCAAGTGCATTTTTTGAAAGGATCAATGGTCGACTATCCGAGTTAGTCGATAGCGCGTTTGCGCTTTTCATTTCAGGCTGTGGAGCCGAAGAGATTAGCGTGGTACCGGTCTTCGATTTAGCGGTCCATTTCCGATACCACGCCCCAACATCCGTGCTTTCGCACAGCCTAGCCAGTGTCGCACTGGAATCAGGTTTAATCTTGCACTCGTCGGCACTTTACGCCGATGCCTATCAGTGCCAGATTCTTTTTGTGCGCCCGTTGTCGTTCTCAGGTGATCGTCTG